>JAGSPS010000034.1 GCA_018262315.1 Deltaproteobacteria bacterium
CCGGCGAAGTCCTTGGCGCCGAGCGTGAAGAGCCAGCCGCCGCCCCAGACCATGTGCGCGAGCGGGCAGTAGACCACCAGCAACCAGATCGTGATGAATGCGAGGTAGGGACCGAAACGCATGCGCTCGGCGAAGGCGCCGATCATCAGCGCGGGCGTGATGATCGCGAACATCGCCTGGAACATCACGAACACGTACTCGGGGATCGTGTAGCCGGTCCAGAGCGTGGTGGGTGTGATCCCGTGGAGCCCGAACTTGGAGAGATCCCCGATGAAGGCGTTGCCCGGTCCGAAGCTCAGCGTGTAGCCGACCAGAATCCAGAGCACGCCGATGACGCCCGCCGACACCATGCACTGCATGAACAGCGACAGCACGTTCTTCGCGCGGACCAGACCCGCGTAGAAGAGCGCCAGTCCGGGGATCGTCATCATCAACACGAGGGCGGAACTCGTGAGCATCCAGGCCGTGTTCCCGGTGTCGAGCGCCGGCGCTTCATCTGCCGCGGAAGCCGCGCCGGCAACGACGAGCGACACGACGAGGGGTGTGAGCGCGATCCACCACGGATCGGTGCGGCGGGATTCTCTGCGAGCGGGCCGTGTCATCGAGGTGCCTCCGTTGCGCGCCATTCGGTTCGCCAGCGCGACGTCGATGCCTGGCAGAGCAATGTGCGTGCCATTGAAAAGATGAGCTCGACTTGGCTCGAATGAGCAGCAGAAGACGCCCTGCGCCAGTTGCGTGCAGAACGATCCGCGGCTTGCTCAGGTCCTGGGCAGTGGCGTGCTCAGCTTGCGGGCACGTCGCGAGCGACGCCCGAGTCCTGCGACGCGCGCTTCGCGCAGGCAAGGCGCTGCGTTGGGAACGGGGTTTGCACAAGGGCGTTCGCCATGCACTCCCAGCGATGCGACGGCGGTCGCGCATTCGATCCCGGACTCCATTCGTTGTTTGCCGAGTTTCACCGGCGCGCGATCGCAAACGGCGAACGCGTGACACTCCGCGCCTGGCTCGATCGCGCCGAGGCATGGCGCATTCTCGATGCGCTGCGCGAAGCCGGCGGCAACCGCTCGGCGGCAGCTCGGTCGCTCGGGATCGGACGGCGAACGCTCTACACGAAGATGGAGAAGCTCGGCATCCATCCTTCCTGGGAAGCGGTTGGCGCGGAATCCCCTGATCTTCGGATCGCTTGCCCAGGTTCGTGACCTGGCCGACATTCCCGGCGCCGCCAGATCCAGAGACGAGCGGCAGCGGGGACGAACGCGATGCCGCGTTGCTTGCGAAGGTTCGGGTGGGTGGGGTTGCTCGGCTTCCTGGTGCTCGGTTGCGAAACCGCCAAGCACGCCGGAGAGAACGTTCTCTACGGGATCAACCCGGTGGCAACCACCGACGCGCTCGTGCTCGGCGTCTCCACCCACGGCACCTATCTGCTGGTGTCGCTCGCGGGTCCGCTGGCGGAGCTGCGCTTCTTCGCGCCCGCGACCGAGGCTTGTCGCCAGGTTCTCGCACCCGATGCGCGCGTGAACTACGAAAAGTCGGGTGTGTTCGGCCGCTTCCGGCGCGACGATTCGAGCTGTGACCCGGTCGGCGTCGCGTCGCTCGCTGCATGGCGGGATCGCCAACCGCGTCGGCGCGGCCCGCCGGTGCCGCGCGCGACGGCTCGCTATCACCTGGTGCAGCAAGATCCCGAGCTGATCTTCCTCCGCGGGCGCTTCCCACTCGCGTCGCGCGTGAACATTCCGGGCGGTTACGACCTCGTCGCCGTGCTCCCGAATAGCGAACCGTGTGCCGCCGTTGCGGCGCAGGGCGAGGCGTCGCTGGAGTTCCGCGTCGCGGGGCCCGAGCCCTTCCAGATGCTGGCCGGCGGTCCGATCTGCGACGTGTTCGGGTTCGCGCTTCCGCTCGAGATCCCGAAGTCTTGACGGCTTCGCGTAGTTCGCGGCCAGGAGAATCAGCTTCGCTCGGAAGCCGATGCTGAGGCGCGGGGGCGTAACTCGCGCTGCGAAGCCGCCGATCTCCCGTCCGCCGAGGACGTTTCGGCCGAGTCCCCCGCCCGCGCGCCTCGCAGTAACGATTCAGAGCAGCTCCGGCACGGCGGGGACCCGCGCCGGCCCGGGGGGAAGCGTCCCATCGCGGGCGGCCAGGAGAAACAGAGCGGTCTGCTCCCGCATGGAGATGCGGCGCCTCCCGAGCATGAACACGAAGACGCCGCGGTCGACGGAGAGGCTGGCGGTGGTGCAATGGACGGCCGCGCACGAACACGCACACGCGGACTCGCACGGCGGAAGCGAGAGGAGCAGCAGCCAGCGTCTGGACGCTCTACTCGAGCGGTACGCCGATCGATCGCGCCACGTTCACGCTCTAGTCGATCGGCGTGGCATGGGGTTCTGAGCTGCGCGCCGCGCGCGCGTAGGAACCGCGTTCGTCCTAGGACCGTTTGCGCCGCTGCATCGAAACCGACGCCGCGACTGCGCCGATCGCCAGCACGCCACCGGCTCCGAAGGCGAGGGCGAACGCGCGCGGTGCGTTGCTGCCGCCGTAGATCAATGTCAGCAGCGTCACGCCAAAGGAGGCCCCCACCGAACCCATCAGCCGGCTGACGGCCGAGGCCACGCCGATGTCCTCGTCGTTCGCCGCATTCGACGCGGAACTCGAGAGCGAAGGCTGGCTGAGTCCGTAACCGATGCCTTGCAGCACGAGCCCGCTGCCGACGCCCCAGAGGCTCGATGCGAGTGCACCAAGGCCGAGCACCCCCATCGACACCGCCATCACCAGGCAGCCGATCCAGGCGGCGGCGCGCTCGCCGATGCGTTCGCCGAGCGCACCGCCGAACGGCGAGCCGAGCGCAAACGACGCGGTGCGCAACAGCAGCACGCCCGAGGTCGCGGCGATCGTCAGCGCGAAGGTGCCCTGCAGCATGAACGGCGCGATCACGAAGGCGCCCATGTACGAGGCGCTGGTGAGCGCGCTCGCGACGCTCGGCGCGGCGAAGGCGCGCGTGCGCAACAGCGCGAGCGGGAGCAGCGGCGCGGCGACGCGTCGCTCGATCGGCGCAAACGCGGCGAGTCCGAGCGCGCCCACCGCGCACGAACCGAGTACCCATGGCGAGGCGAGTCCGCGCTCGCGCACCTGACCGAGCGCGAACAGGAAGCCGGCCACGCCGAGCGCCAGCGCCAGCGCGCCGGCCACGTCGAAGCGCACGCGGCGCGGAAGCGTCTCGCGCAGCACCGCGAAGGCGAGGACGAAGGCGACGAGCGAGAAACCCGCCTGCATCGCGAAGACGACGCGCCAGCCGAACCAGTCTACGAGCGGACCACCCACCGCGAGACCGAGTGCGGGCGCACCGGCCGCCGTCATCGACCACCAGCCCATCGCGCGCACGCGCTGCTCGCGCGGCGTCACGCTGAAGATCAACGCCATCGCGGTCGGCTGGGTCGCGCCGCCGAGCGTCGCCGCCAGCGTGCGCAATGCGATCAGCGCAGTGGGGCTCCAGGCGAAGGCTGTGGCGGCCGCCGTCGCCGTCGCGGCCGCGGTGCCCAACAGGAAAATGCGGCGATGCCCGCGCAGGTCGCCGAGTTTGCCGAGCAGCGGCAGCGCCACGGCCGAGACCAGCATTGGCGCGGCGATCACCCACGCCATCGTGGTCTCGCGCGTGCCGAACTCGCGAGCGATCGACGCCAGCGACACCGCGAGGATGGTGATCGGGAAGGTCGTGGCGAACATGCCCGAGAGCGCCGCCAGCAGGACCCACGTCGGATGGCTGCCGCGCGCTTCGAGGCGACCGATCAGCCGCGCGCGCCACGGCGCTTCGCGCGCGGCGTCGGGCAGCGACGTCATCGCGGGCGCGTCTCGAATTTCGGACTCGGCATGAAACTCACTCGCTGGGCGGGGCGAGGGTATCGCCTCGTGCCACGCGTGGGCCACGCTAATCTGGCCGCCCGCATGGCACTCACGCTGATCGGCGCAGGCTTTGGTCGGACGGGAACGCTTTCCGTGAAAGTGGCGCTCGAACAGCTCGGCCTCGCTCCCTGCTATCACATGACCGAGGTGTTCCAGCATCCTGAACACGTCGGCGTCTGGAGCGACGCCCTGGATGGGAAGCCGGTCGACTGGGACGCTCTCTTCCGCGGCTACCTCGCCAGCGTCGACTGGCCCGCCTGCCATTTCTGGCGCGCGCTTTCGCGGCACTACCCGGATGCGAAGGTGCTGCTCACGCTGCGGAGCGCCGAGTCGTGGTACGCGAGCGTCCACGAGACGATCTACCAGGTCCTGCGCAACCCGCCGCCTCCGGGCGACGCGCTCGCCGCGTGGCACGCCATGGCGAACGAGCTGGTCGACGAACGGACCTTCGGCGGTCGCTTCGCGGATCGCGCGCACGCGATCGCCGTGTACGAGCGCCACAACGCCGCCGTGCAGCGCGAAGTGCCGCGTGAGCGATTGCTGGTCTACGAGGTCGCGCAAGGGTGGGAACCGCTGTGTCGATTCCTCGATGTGCCGGTCCCCAGCGCGCCGTTTCCGCGCGTCAACAGTACCGACGAGTTCCGCACCCGCAATGGTTTGTGATAGCCAGCCGCGCCGATCCGAAACCACTCGAAGTCGCGAGGAATCCCGTGTCGCAGCCCGCCGTCATCGTCGAGCAGGAAGGCCCCGTTCTCATCGTCACGCTGAACCGGCCCGAGAAGAAGAACGCGGTCAATTCGGAAGTGATGTGCCGCCTCTACGACGCCTGGGTGCGACTCGATCAGGACGAGGCGCTTCGCGTCGCGATCCTCACCGGTCGCGGCGACACCTTCTGCGCCGGCATGGACCTCGCCGAGATCGGCAAGCTGCGCAGCGGTGTCACCGACAACGAGTGGCTCGAGCGGGTGCGCAGGGAACCGCACGTCATCTACGGCGCGTGGCTCAAGACCTATCGGCCCACGAAGCCGGTGATCCTCGCCGCCGAAGGATTCGCGCGCGCGGGTGGCACCGAGATCCTGCAGGGAACCGACATCCGTGTCGCGGGCGAGAGCGCGAACTTCGGCGTCACGGAAGTGCAGCGCGGCCTGTTCCCGCTGGCGGGATCGGCCGTGCGGCTGCGCCGCCAGATTCCCTACGCGATCGCCGCCGAGATGCTGCTCGCGGGCGACGATCTCCCGGCGCGGCGCGCATACGAACTCGGCCTGGTGAACCACGTCGTGCCCGATGGGCAGGCGCTCGCGAAGGCGAAGGAGATCGCCGCGCGCATTGCCGCGAATGGTCCCCTCGCGGTGAAGGCGCTCGTCGCCACGTTGCGCGCCACCGAGACGCTGCCGGAAGAGAAAGCATTCGAGATCGAGCAGCAGCTCGGCATGAAGGTGATGATGTCGCAGGACGCAGCGGAGGGACCGCGCGCGTTCCTCGAGAAGCGGAAGCCGCTGTTCACCGGGCGCTGAGAGCGACCGCGCCGCGTGGCCGATGGATCGCCGAGACGGCGGTCGGCGCGCGCAAGAAAAGAAAAGGGCCCGCCCCCCGCGCGAACGCGGCGGACGGGCCCAAGAGACGCAGGGTCTAGTAGCGGCCGCGACCGCCACCACCGCCGCCGCCGCCGCCGCCGCCGCCCGTGGACGTCGCCTCGTTCACGCGGAGAGCGCGGCCACCGACCTCACGGCCGTCGAGGCCCTTGATGGCCGAATCAGCGCTGGAGGAATCACCCATCTCCACGAACGCAAATCCGCGCGGCCGACCGGTCTCGCGATCGGTGATGATGCTCACGCGATCGACCGCACCGTATGCCTCGAACATCGACTTGAGTTCGGTATCGGTGGTCGTGAAGGGGAGATTTCCAACGTAAAGCTTCTTGTTCAAGATCAGATTTCCTAAGAGGGATCCCGCACACGGATGTGCCGGGTCGCCTCGATCCCGAGAACCCCGGCCAGAACATCCAGCCGTCGTGCCCGAGCATGATGAACCGCCGCATCGCGTTCGAGAGATCCGGGATCGCTCGAGGCGCAGACGGCGGGGCGCGTTCAGATGGTGTGATAGACAGGGTGGGTCGAGACGAGGTCAGAAGACAAAGTCGAAAGACGAGGTCGAAGACCGGACGCTGAAGATCGGCCAAATGGACGGCCGACAGGTGGATAACCGATCGCGGGAGGATGGCAAGCGCAGGCCTCGATCGCCACGCGAGCGCGTGGCGGGGCGCGCATGGCGCGACGCCGCTAGAGGCCGAGCGGGCTGCGGCTGATCACCTCACCCGCGCTTTCGATGGCGAGCTCCGTCTGGCGAGCCAGCTCGACCGCCGTGCGCACCGAGAACTCGATCAACTCGTCGCTGTTCTTTTCGGTGAGCCGGCTGGAGGCGACCAGCGCCGCGAAGACACGACTGGCGACGTGAAGGACCGCCGTTTCACCGTCGGCGAGGTTCAGCGCGGAGATCGCTTCGCGAATGGCCACGGACAGCTCCTTCGAAGGGGCAGCACTCGGGGCGGCCGCCATTACCCGTGCCCGATACGACGACGCGATCGGTCATTCGAAGGCGTCCAGCCTCGGCGCGTCCCAAGCTTGAGTCACGCCTCGCGCCAGCGCACCATCCTCTCTCGAGTGGACTCCAATGGAAGAGGGATGACGCCATGACGGCTTTTCGCGCTTTGTTGGTCGCGCTGTGGGCGGCCATCTTCGGCTACACGGCCATCGTCGTCGCGAATCACGGAATGGGGCTGTTGCCCGTTTTTTTCGGCGACATGGAGATGATGGGTTGGCGCGGCCAATTCAACCTGGATTTCATGTGCATGCTCGCGCTCTCCGCGCTCTGGGTCGCCTGGCGGCACCATTTCTCGGGCGGCGGATTGGCACTCGCCGTGCTGGCCTTTTTTGGCGGCGCGAGTTTCCTTTGCGCCTATCTCCTCGTCGTCAGCCTGCAGGCGAAGGGCGATGTGCGGGAGCTGCTGCTGGGGACGCGCGGCCCAACGGACCACGGTGCTTGAAAGATCACCCGCTCGATCGCACGAACTGCGACTTCAAGCGACTCGGGCTCTTCGTTCGGGGTGACCATGCGATGCTGGGTAGCGGCGTGTCGCTCAGGCGCGGTCTGCTTTTCGCCGTCGCCTGGAGCGCCGCGGATACGCGCCACGAATATGACCCACGATCACGCGATCACGCGATTACGTGTTCGTGCTTGAGCCGTGCGACGTCCTCCCAGCTGTAGCCGAGCAGGTCGGTGAGCACTTCCTCGGTGTGTTGGCCGAATTCGGGTGCGGGATGGCGGACGCTGCCGGGGGTTTCGCTGAGGCGCACGGGTATGCCGACCACCTGCGTGGCGCCGAATGCCGGATGCTCGAAGTTCTGCACGTACTGGTTGGCCTGCACCTGGGGGTCGTTGGGGAGGTCGTCGACGCTGTTGACGATGGTGAAGATGAAGTCGCCGCCGTCGGTGAGCAGCGTGATCCAGTGCGCGCGGGGTTGGGTGGCGAAGATCGCGTCGAGAATCGCAATGCACCCGGTCGCGTTGACGGTGCGCGCGGAGATGTCCCGGAAACGCGGGTCGTCGGCGAGTTCCGGCCGGCCGAGCACCCGGCAGAGATCGGCCCAGTAGCGATCGGGCTGCAACATCCCGAGGGCGATCCACAGACCGTCGCTGCACCGGTAATGATTCCACAGCGGATTGCTCGCTCCGGCGCGTGCCTGGCGGGGAATGGCGACGCCCATCATCAAGCGCGCCGCGACACTGAGCCCCTGCAGCCAGGTCATGCTGCCCAGGTGGGACGCGTCGATGTCCTGACCCACGCCGTAGCGGTCGCGCGCGATCAGCGCGGCGAGCACGCCATACGCCAGCATGATGGCGCCCATCTGATCCGCAATCCCGCCGGCGATGGCGAGCGGCGGCATGTCGGGCTCGCCCGCCGCCAGCATGATCCCGGAGCGCGCTTGCGCCATGTAGTCGAACGACGGCGCCCCGCTGTCCGGGCCCTGCGGGCCGTAGCCGGAAGCGCTGGCGTAGATCAGCTTCGGGTTGTGCTGCCGCAGCGTGATGGCGTCGAGTCCGAGCCGCGCGGCCACGCCCTGGCGAAAGTTTTGGACGAAGACATCGGACTTCGCCACGAGCTGGTACACGATCTCACGCCCCGCCGGCGTTTTCAGATCGAGCGCGACGCTCTTCTTGTTGCGGTTGTTGGCTTCGAAGTAGAAGTTCGGCCGGTCCGTCAGATCGATGCCGCCCATGCGCAGCAGGCCGCGACCTGGATCGCCGCCGACGCGCTCCTCGATCTTGATCACCTCGGCGCCCAGATCGCCAAGCATGACCGACGCCACCGGGCCTTGCTGCCAAATGGTCCAATCGACGACACGGATTCCTTCGAGCGGCATGAGCATGGAACTTACCTCGTCTCAGGGAGCAGACATCTCCGAGTGGGTAGTTGCGTTTCTCCCTGACCCCCACCGTGAGCGTTGCCTGTTCGAGCACCAGGAAGTCGAACTCCGGTTTGAACTGGCCGCCAGACACGACCGCGCAGGATGCGGACATCGGCGTCCTACGCTCGGCAATCGATCAGATCAAGACTCGCATCACGAGGATCGGGAAGCTGCCCGGCATAGCCCAACAGCTCATGCGGGAGGCTGCGGCTTGGGCTTCGAGCTGGCGTTCGTCCTGCCTCCGCTAATGTGGCTGCGGCAGCGCCGCCGGAACATGCGCGTCTAGGTACACCGCGCAGACTCGGCTCGACACGCCCCGGCTTCGGTCGGGGCGTTGTCGTTGGAGGCGCGGTAGAGCAACCCTGTGCGCGCGTGATCCGCGAAAGCGTCGGCTAGGCGAGAGGCAAGCGCAGCGCCGCTAGGAGCGCGGCGGGAGCGGCTCGCCGTCCATCAGCCGCGTCGGGTGGCCGTGGTGCGCGGCGAGGGCTTCGAGCGCGTCGGGGTGCGCGAAGGCTTCGAGGTGGCGCAGCCCACCGAGGCCGCGTCTGGACAGCTCCCAGAAATAGATCGCGGCCAGGGGCTCGGACTCGAGCAAGGTTCGGCGCTCCTCGGGCGTCGCCCATGGGAGCAGGTCGCGCCATGCGGCGGTGTCAGATTCGGGCCTTGTGCTCGGCATAGGTATTTTGTGTTTGAATGACACTGCCGTTTGAATGGCACCACCTCTCGGGAGGAGGGTGAGGGCTGTGGCCGTTACGCTTTCATAATCGGTTGAAGCGGGCTTTGTCGAGAGTGAGCGTCATGGCACCTCCCGGCTCAGCGGGAAGGCCAACGGTCGCCACGAAGCAGAGACGTCTGCGTCAGTCGGTCGCGATGGTCGCAGGTCTCGCAACGGTCGTGGGCGTTGACGGACGGAGCGATCTTGGGCGGCCGCGGCATGGCGCACGGGAGCGTAGTCAGTTGGATGACTGCATGTCGAAGCATCCGGCTCTATTGAGGGCAGCGAAAGGGGGAAGTTCCATGGCGTCGCGCGGTGGGTGCTGGATCGGGATCGTGGCCGGGCTCATCGGGGGCGCGCCCGGCGTGGCGCACGCGGCGGTGCAGCTCGAGTTCTATTCGTCCGAGGCCGCGTTCCTCGAGCGCCTCGCGACGGAGACCCTGCACATCGTCGGCTTCGACGACGTCGAGACGCTTCCGGATCCAACGAGCTTCACGCCGTTCGCGAGCGATCGCTATCTGGCTTCGGACGGGATTGAGATCATCGGGGCGGAGGGGCAGTACGCGAGTCAGGGCTTCGTGTGGTCGGACGAGTTCGTGCCCGTGTCTGCACCGAACACGTATGCGCCCGGCCCGATCGCTCCGATCGACGCGCCGGCCTACTCCGGAGGGCACGACACGGACGTGCTCCCCGGCGGCCTCGTGGGCGGCCAGGCGCTCTCCGCGTTCGGATGCTGGTTCATCGACGCGGACTACCCGAATCTCGGAGCGAGCGGCTTCTCGGTCTACGGCGCCGGCAATGCCTACCTGGGCGAGACCAGCGTCGTATCCGGACCGAACGCATCGCAGCTCTTCGCCGGCGTGGTCGCAGTGGACGCCGACACGCAGCAGCTCGCGCCGGTCATCACGCGGGTGCACATCGTCAACGGCGGCGGGTGGCCGACCGTCGACGCGGGTGAAGGCGTCGTCCTCGACGACTTCACGTTCCCGACGCCGGTGCCCGAGCCCGCCGCGGCTTTCCTGAGCGCGGTCAGCCTCGGATCGCTGATGGTCCTCGCCGGCCGGCGGCGACTCGCGAACTAGAGCGAACCTGCGCACGCGTGATCCGAGAATGCGTCGGCCCGGCAACACTCAAGCGCAGCGCGGTTACGACCGCGGCGGATCGGCTCGCCGTCCATTAGCCGCGTCGGGTCGCCGTGGATCTCGGCCAGCACCTCGGCCACCAGGTCGAGCGGCGCGGCTTCGGAGCATAAGCGGGCTTTGTCCGAGAATGATCTTTCTGCCTATCCGATTCGCTCCGCCTGTTACCGCATGTGACACGGCGCGGGAGCATTCTTGCAGTCTGAGAAGGACAACGGAATGCGATCTCCTCCGCCGTGCTCTGCGCCGCGCCCTCATGCGCCTCGTTCCCCATCGAACGACTCATGGCGGAGCGAATCGGATAGGCAGAAAGATCTTAATGACAACTCCCGACTCAGCGGGAGAGCCCGACGGACGTAGAGGGCAAGGCGGAACACTGAGCAATTTCAGGCAGGACGAATATTGAGAACGGACACCCGCTGGCTATGCTTTCACAGCCGGTGGCAACCCTCTGGGCAGCGGCGCGCCCACTTTCCCAATGGCAAGAAGGCGATGCGATGAAGTCGAGCGACCTCATTCGAACGATCTTCGACAACGTCAGTTTTCCCGTGCTGTTGATCGACCGGGATTACAAGATCGTGGAGGCGAATCGCGCCGCCCTTTCCCATGTGAATCACCGCGGAAAAGACGTCATTGGCCGGTGTTGCTTCAGGGTCACCCACGCCGCCGAAGAGCCGTGCTGGCGCTCCGGGAAGGTGGCTTGCCCCGTCAAAGATGCGTTCGAAGTGCGGAAACGAGTGCACGCCATACACAGACACCAGGTCAAGGGCCGGGTCCTGGTCGAAGAGATCGTGGCCACCCCCCTCGATGAAGTCACTGGCGAAGTCAATTATGTCGTCGAGGAGTTCCGGGACATCACGGAGCTGCTGGAGCTCAGAGAAGGCATTCTTGCGATTTGTGGCTCATGTAAGAAGATTCGAGGCAGCACCGGAAACTGGTACCGCGTCGAGGAGTACATCCACGATCACACGGGGGCAGATTTTTCCCATTCATTCTGCCCGGAGTGTTTCGACCAGAAATTTCCTGAATGAGCCGCTGTAGTTGCTCTGGGAGCTGTCAATCAGGTCGCTGTGGAGCCAGAGCATCGAGCCCGCCGGCAGCTCCACGGGGGAAGCTTCGCCGGTGACGGAAGCGGTAGCGAACCAGGCTGTGACGAGGTCGAGCATGAGCATCATAGGGGTATGGCGTCTGCAATCTGGTGCGTGAGTCGGGAGGAGGGAGGGAGTTGGTGCCTCCCGAGCCCGGCACGGGACTGCTCGTGATGATGGGCGTGCTGGGCCTCTCGGCGAGTCGGAGACGCCGCGCGAACTAGAGCAGCCTCACGACCGCGTGATCCGCGAAAGCGCTGGAGCGAGAACGCCCCCTCGGAGTTGGACTCACGAGGGGGCGTTACGGGTAGCGGGGGTGGGATTTGAACCCACGACCTCCGGGTTATGAGCCCGACGAGCTACCAGGCTGCTCTACCCCGCAACAGAGCGAGCGGCAGGGTAGGGCGGGGCCTCGGGCTGTCAACGGCGGCGCCGCGCCCGAAGTGGATGCGCTGCGGCGCTTTGCTCACGCAACTGCTCGCGCGCTGCGCGCGGCCTGCCGTGTGCGTGCGCAACTCACACTGACGCAACTCGTCACCTGCTGCCGAAATTCGTCACTCCCCGTGCAGAGAACTGTGCGGAGGACGAACGATGTCGCGGAAGCTCTCTTGGCTGGGGACGGGTGTGGGTGCGGCGCTCGCGTGCGGAGTCGTTGTGTGCGCGTGGAGCGCACCGGTGCAGGCGGAGCCGCTGTATCGCTGGGAATCGGCGGACGGGACGGTGTCGTTCACCGACGACGCCAAGCGCGTGCCGGAACGCTACCGGGAAAGTGCGAAGCAGATCGACACCAGCGTGCTCTCGGGCTACGGCCGCTATACGCCGACCGACGCCGCTGCGAGTCAGGAATACGCGAAGCGTCTGGCGGAGCGGCTCGAGATGCTGCGTGCAGCGAATCAGGCGGACGAGGAAGCGCAGCGTGCGCTCGCGGAGTCCGGCGCGGTCGACGCGCCGACGCGGATCGAGCGAGCCGCGAAGCCGCGCTACATCGAGCGGCGTCGCGCGTTCCTCCAGCCGGACGGCACGGTCCGCTATCGCCACTATCGCAACCAGGAGGACGGCTCCGGAACCTCGTACGGTACGCCGTCGTTGCCGGTCGATCCGAACGACCCGCGTCCGGTCGTGACCGAGCAGAAGCAGGTGCGTGTGCCCGGCCAACCGATCACGCAGACGATCACGGTGACGCGCCAGGGCGATCGCGTGCTGAGCGTCGAGAAGCCGCGCAGCCACTACCACTCGCTGGACTTCGGCGAGCTGTCCGACTACGAGGACTAGCCTCGGCCGCTCGCTCGAGTCGACGGAAGGGAGCGGGCGCGGCCCCCCTCAGAAACGCGCCCACTCCGCTCCCGTCTCCCCCAACCCCGATGCGGAGTTCAGTCGTCGGACGCGGACTCGGCGTCCGAGTCGTCTTCGTCCGGAGCTTCGTCAGCCGTGCCTTCGTCCGCGCTCGCGGCAGGCGAAGCCGCCTCGGCGGCCGCCTCATACGGCTCGAGCACGCCGGGCGGGAGGCCCGCGCGGCGCGCTTCTTCCACGACGTCGGGCATCGCGCGTCTTGCCGCTTCGTACTCCGCGCGTGTGAGCTTCAGATCTTCCAAGTACTTCGCCTTGGCGTCGCCGCGCGGGTAGCGCCGCGCTGCGCCACGGCCCTTGGCGTTTTCGAGTTGTTCGAGTCTTCGCTGGGCGGCGTCGATTCGTTGCTTGGCGTCGTCGAGCTGCTTCACCAGTCGTGCGACCTCGGCGCCGCCATCCTGGCTTTCGTCTGCGGCGCTGGCGGCCGTGGAGTCCGGCTCCTCCGCGCCCGCGTGGGAGGGCGGGCCGAAGGCGGCGAGCGTGCAGAAGAGACCTGCGAGCAAGAGCGATTTCATCAGGCCGACTCCTCCATCTGCGAGCGTCGATGCGGCATGCGCTCCTCCACCCACTCGCTGAGAGCGCGCGCGGCGCTGCGGTCGAGTGCCAGGAAGCGCAATCCCATGCCGGACAACTGGCCGCGCGGTTGTTCGCGGGCCCACATCACCTGCGCGGTGGACGCGACCAGCGCGTCGCTTTCGGGCAGTCGCATCGTCAGCGCCAGCTCGACCGGCGGCGGCACGATGCGCTTCGACTCGACGAAGACTCCGCCGCGCGAGAGGTTGCGCCCGAGGCCGTCCCACGCATCGTGACGGAGGCGTATCTCGATCGGCACCGAGATCGGAACCCTGGGCAGCCCGCGCGGCGCGTTGGCGAGCAGCCGCCGCGCGCTGTCGAGCAGCGCAACGCGGTCGATCGGCTTGGGCAGCACATCGTCTGCGCCCGCACGGACGGCGCGCTCACGCTCATCGGCGTCGCCGGTGGCGGCGAGCAGCACGACGCGCGGTGCACCGAGCAGCGGATCCTGCTTCAGGATCCGACAGAGCGTGGCGCCGTCGATGCCGGGCATGCACACGTCGGCGACGATCAGGTCCGGAGCTTCGAGGTGCGCCACGGCGACCGCCTCCTCGCCATTCGCAGCCGTGATGACGCGACCGGCGCGCGCCAGGAACAGCGCGCCGAGTTCGCGCATGAGCGGGGCGTCGTCTACGACCAGGATCGTATGTCGCGGCTGGACGAGCGCCTCGCTGGCGAACGCGAGGCGTGCACTCACGGAGAGTGTTCCTGCAGCGTCGGTCGCACCGTCCACGCGTTGTCCGCGAGCGTCCAGTGCTGTTCTTCCGAGAAGGTGATGACGACCGGCGACGAGGATCGGTAGCCCGTGTACTCCACGGTCACGGTGGCGCTCGTCTTGCCGCTGTCGATCTCCTGGATCGCGTAGTCGGTGAAGTGGATGTCGCGCAGCGCGACCGTGCGATCTTGGAACGCTCGACGCGCGTCGGCGGCGACGAAGCTGCGGGCGCGGTCGAAGTCGGTGAAGCGCATCAGGTGCGTGTATCGCTTCTGGGTCTCGTGAAACATCGTGTTCTGGTCGGTCAGGGTGGCGCAGCCCCACGAACCGATGGCGAGAGCGCTTCCGAGAACGAGCATCGCAACGCGACGGATCTGCATGCGGCCACCTCCAGGTGGGGAGGCGTCCCCACCTCTCGAGCTATCGGTGGTCCTGCGCCCGGGGTTGAGCGCTGGCGCGCGCTCAGACCGGGGAGCTGCATGCGATGCGCGCTAGGGTTGCGCGCCGCTGGAGGCGTTTGGGTGGGCGTGTTGCTGGGCATCGACGTGGGCGGGACGAAGGTCGCGTTCGCCGTGGGCGACGCGGCGGGCAACCTGCGCGCGTCGCAGCGACGGCCGACGTCGCCCTCCGGACGCGGTGAGATCGACGTCGCGGTGATGATCGACGACTTGCGACGTCTCGTAGCCGAAGCCGGCGTCTCGTTGCGCGATGTCGACGCCGTCGGGGTTTCCGTCCCGAGTCCGCTCGACCCGACGCGCGGCGTGGTGCTGAACCCTCCGAATCTGCCCGGCTGGCACGAGGTGGGCGTGCGCGACCTGCTGCAGCAGGCGTTCGGCGTGCCCGTCTTCGTCGAGAACGACGCCAACGCCGCGGCGCTCGCAGAGTGGCATTTCGGCGCGGCGCGCGGTTTCGAGCACGTGGCGTATCTCACGATGTCGACCGGCGTCGGCGGCGGACTGATCCTCGGCGGGCGCCTCTACCGCGGCGTTCTCGCGAGCGCGGGGGAATTCGGGCACGCACCCGTCGAGTGGGACGGAGAGCCTTGTTCTTGCGGGCAGCGCGGGTGTCTCGAGGCCTACGTCGGCGGCGCGGCCTGGACGCGCCGTCTGCGGCAGATCGCGCCGCCGGGGAGCCGCGCGACCGCGCTCGCCGGGTCGCGCGAAGCGCTCAAGCCCGAGCACATCGTCGCGGCGGCGCGTGTTGGCGACGCCTTTGCGCTCGCCGAACTCGCGCGCTGGAATCACTACGTCGCGCGCGGAATCGTGTGGATCGTGATGGGGCTCGCGCCGCAGGCGGTGGTGCTCGGCACGATCGCCGTCGCCGCGGGCGAGACGCTCGCGCTGCAGCCGATCCGCGAGCAGGTACGCGCACGCGTGTGGCCCTTCCTCGGCGACCAGCTGCAGATCCTGCCGGCAGCGCTCGGCTCGACGCTGCCCTACCGCGCCGCACTCGGCGTCGCGCTCGAAGGACTGCGAGCGGGCTAGACCGATCCCCAAGCTCCCGGAAGCCGGCGCGTGAGGCGCGGGGGCGTGACGTTCGTCCAGAACGTCCTCGGCGGACGAACGTCGCAGCTTCGC
>JAGSPS010000206.1 GCA_018262315.1 Deltaproteobacteria bacterium
GGACCTGCAGGTGAACTCGCGCGGTCGCTTCGCACTCGGTCTCGGCCCGCAGGTGAAAGGACACAACGAGCGACGCTTCTCGGTTCCGTGGAGCGCCCCTGTGCCGCGCCTGCGCGAGTACATCGAGGCGCTGCGCGCGATCTGGCGCTGCTGGGAACTCGGCGAGCCGCTCTCCTACGAGGGCGAACACTTTCGCTTCACGCTGATGACGCCCGAGTTCTCGCCGCCGGCGAGCGGTCTGCCGCCGGTGCCGGTGACGATCGCGGCCGTCGGCAAGGACATGCTGCGCCTCGCGGGCCGCGTGTGCGACGGCGTCCGTCTCCACGGCTTCTGCACCCGGCGTTATCTCGAAGAGGTCGCGCTGCCGCGGCTGCAGGACGCTCTCGAGCTCGCCGGGCGCGATCGCAAGCACTTCGAAGTGTGGGGCGGTGGCTTCATCGCCACCGGTCGCGACGCCGACGAGGTCGCGAAGCAATTCGAATGGTGCCGTTACCGGATCGCCTTCTACGGGTCGACGCGCACGTACTCGCCGGTGCTCACGCTGCACGGCTGGGACGAGCTGGCAGCGAAGTTGCACGAGATGTCGAAGCGCGGGCAGTGGAAGCAGATGGCGGCGCAGGTTCCCGACGAGGTCGTGCACGAGTTCACCGCCACGGCTCCGCATCGCGACCTCAAGACCGCCGTCGAGAAGCGCTTCGGGGGCCTCGTCGATTCGATTGCGCTGGGCTTCGCGAACGACGTGCCGGACGGCGAGGCACGCGAACTCCTCGACGACCTCCGCTCGATCCCGCAGGCGTTCCAGGGGTTTCCGCAGAGCTGGGCGTAGCAACGGCCTACTCCGGGGCCGGCGCCTTGCGGCGACGGCGGACCGGGAGCTCGCGGCGGTAGCACTGCACGCGACGGCGACGGCGCTGGTCGTAACGGCGCCATTTTCTCGCCGGCAGCTCGTCGGGTGAGATTGGCTCGAAACCCTGCCGCTCGAAGAACGCAGCGACGCGTTCCTGCGTCGTGCAGGCGAAGATGCTGCGGAAGCGCAGCGCGCGCGCCTGACGCAACGCGTAGCGCACCAGGTGCTGGCCGACGCCCTCGCCGAGAAACCGCGTGAGCGTATAGAGCGACGCGATCTCACCGGCGCGGATCTCCGGGTAGGGGAGCAGCGCGCCGATGCCGGCGAGATGGGAACCCTCTACGAACGCGCCGAAACCACTCACGAGGATCTGATCGATGGCGCGGGCCGGTCTCGGCGCCAGATAGCCTTCCTCGACACCGCGGCTGATCAGGTCGTAGGCGGCGTCGAAGTCATCGAGTCCCAGATCGCGAACGGCGATGTAACGCTTGCGCGTGAACAGCGTCCCCGAGCCGGGGTAGGTGAAGAGTTCCTCGCGCAGTCCGGTGAGTGTGCACACGTTCACGGCCTGGATGCCGCCGGTGAGCAGGCGATCGACCGCGCGCAGCAATGCGACGCGTTCGCGGCCGATCCGCCGCGGTTGCGAAAGCAGTTGTCGCAGCTCGTCCTGGTGGACGAAGGAAAGCCGCTCCCCGTGCGACGCGCGCATGCCGCCCTGGGGATCGATCCAGACCAGCTTGAAGAGTCCGAGCCGCAGCGCCACCTCGCGGATCTGCTCGGTGAACGGGCGTCGGCCACCGGCCAGGATTCCGAGTCGCGACGATTGTCGCAGCGCGCGCCAGACGGCGGTTTCGAGCTGCCCCGTCGACGCGGGCAGAATGCGATCGCCAACGGCCGCCGCGAGCCGATCGCGGCGCGACGAGATCACGATCACCTGGGTGTCGTTGCGCGCGAGCACCTGCACGACCGCCGCCAGCGGATCGGCATCCCGAAGGAGGCCTGCCGGGCAGGCAATCCCGAGCGTGCGCCCGCGAAACTCCTGGAGGTAGAAGTCGCGCTCGAAGTGCGCGCCCTCATCGACGGCGGTCATGGCCGCGCATTGTTGCGAATCCCGAGCCCGCACGGTCGCCGCAATGCGCAGCGCGCCGGAATGTCACCTGCACGCTCGCACTCACCACTACCCAATACAGGGGCCCGCATCGGGCGATCCCAGGCGGAGAGCACCTACGGTCCGTCGGGGCAAGGCCGATACGAGTGGAGACGAGGGGTTTCCCCATCGCATCGTACACGGGGGCCAAGGCAAGAAAGTGCTGGCAAACGGATTCGGAAGCG
This sequence comes from Deltaproteobacteria bacterium, assembly GCA_018262315.1. Lineage (GTDB taxonomy): Bacteria > Myxococcota_A > UBA9160 > UBA9160 > PR03 > PR03. The sequence goes on from JAGSPS010000206.1 coordinate 2,180, forward strand.
TAGAGAATGCCGGGCTGCTCGGGCGCCCCCGAACAGCCCGGTGGGCCAGCCACCGCGTCAGCGGCGAGAGCGAATCGAAGTGTGCGCCGCGCTGCATCTCCACCGCGCGGAATCATGCGGAAGCAGTTGGCGGATCGCGATAGAAAGTGGCCGGTGAAGCGTCCCCCGAGGGCTTCCCCTCGCGGACATGCGGAAAGCCGGGTAACGAGGCCCGCCATTGGTCCTGGAAGGCATCAATCGAGTGGAGATCGCGAAACACATCTCGATCCGAGGCATTGAGGGTCTAGAGGGGTCGGAGCAAGGTTGGATCTGATTCGAATCACCCGGTCCAAGGATCTTGGTCCCGAAGTCTCGAGTTGAAAGAATCGGCAGAACCGTGAGAGGTCTCTCGTGAAGCTGGAGGATCGGCATACGACAGCGGCGACCGAGGTCGAAGCCCGTGGCCCGCAGGGCGCGACGGCTTCGTTCGCATCCGAGGACCTGGATCCCGGGCGGGAGAGGCGACCCCTGGAGTCCTATTTCCAGGAGATCGGTGGGACTCGAACACTCCGTCGCGAGGAGGAGGTGTATCTCGCCAAGGAGCTGGAAGCCGCGACGGCAGCCCTGCGGGGGGCGCTCTATCGAATCCCCTGCTCTTCTCGCCACGTGGTCAACCGCTGGGACGACCTGCGCGCGCTCTCGCACACCGGGGCGAAGCTCTCCGAGTCGATGGGCGACGAGGAAACCGGCGAGATCGCGGCGCGCGTCGAGCGTGCCGTGAAGAAGCTGCGCGTGCTTCACGCGGAGCGCGACCGACATCTGAAGAAGCGCGCCACCCGGGCGGTTGCACGCAGCGACGAAAAGATCGCCGACGAACTCGAGCGCGCGCAGCTCTCGTTGGCCGTCCTCGCCGAATTGCGCGAGCGCGTCTTCGCAATCGCCAAGCAGATGAAAGACGCCCGCAAGGGCAGCAACCGGCTGCATGACCTCGAGACCGAGGCGGGCGCCCCGAAGCTCGTGATGCTGGAGCGCGTGACGACGGTTCGCGAAGCACACGCGCGCATGACCGAAGTGAAGAATCGCTTCATCGAGCACAACCTGAAGCTCGTCGTCGCGATCGCGAAGGACTACCGGAATCTCGGGCTCTCGTTCCCGGATCTGATCCAGGAAGGGAATCTCGGCCTGATCCGTGCCGTCGAGAAGTTCGACCACCGCCGCGGCTTCAAGTTCTCGACCTACGCCGTGTGGTGGATCCGGCAGGCACTGGTGCGCGCGATCCAGAACCACTCGCGGACGATCCGACTTCCCTCGCACGTCCACGACCGGCTGCAGCGCAGCCAGCGGGTGCGGGCAGAGCTGACCGGCAAGCTCGGCCGCGAACCGACGGCCGCAGAGCTGGCGCCTGCGCTCGGCACCGACATCGATTCGCTGGAATCGCTCGACCGCCTGTCTCGCGAGGCGATCTCGCTCGAATCGTCGGTCGCCGGCACCGAGAAGCGCCTCGAGGAATTCGTGTCCGACCCGGGAGCGCTGACGCCGGATGGTGGCATCGACGGCGACCGCATGCGCACGGGCGTCGGATCGCTGATCCAGAGCCTGTCGGACCGCGAGCAGCTCATCCTGCGCCTGCGCTACGGCCTGGGTGGCGAGGAAGAGCACACGCTCGAGCAGATCGGGCAGTCGCTCGGTCTCTCGCGCGAACGCGTGCGACAGCTCGAAGCGCGCGCCCTCAAGAAGCTGCGCGAAACCGCGCCCGCTCAGCGGCTCTACCCGATCCTGGAGCCCTGACGGCTTCTAGTCGACTGAGGCCGCGAGGGGCTTCGGCTCGTGCGGGTGCACGTCTTGCCCATGCACGCCCGCGAAGCGCACGCGCAGCGTCTCCACCAACACGTACGCAGCGGGCACCACGAACACGGTGAGCGCCGTCGAGAAGGCCATCCCGCCGACGGCTGCGATTCCGAGCGGCGAGCGCAACTCGCCGCCCGCACCGACGCCGAGCAGCTCGCCGAGCGCGCGATTGCCACCTAGTGCGATCGGCAACATGCCGACGATCGTCGAGAGCGCGGTCATCAGGATCGGGCGGATGCGCGTGCGCCCGGCCTCGAAGGCCGCTTCGGCGATTCCCAGGCCCCGCTCGCGGAGCTGATTGGCGAATTCCACGATCAGGATCGAGTTCTTCGCGACCAGTCCGACCAACATCACCATGCCGATCTGGCTGAAGAGATTGAGCGTGGTGCCGGTGAGCCAGAGCGTCGCGAGCGCGCCGGTGAAGGAGAGCGCCACCGCGATCAAGATCGTGAGCGGGTGCACGAAGCTCTCGAACTGCGCGGCCAGCACCAGATAGATCACGGCCACGCCGAGCAGGTAGGCGAAGACGATCGCCTGGCCCGACTCGAAGTACTGTTCCGACTCGCCCGAGAATCCGACGCGGTGACCTCCCTCGCGCGGCAGGATCTCGTCGGCGAGAGCGCGCATGCGCGCGAGCGCCTCGCCCTGCGACGTGCCCGTCGCGAGGCCCGCCGTCACGGTCGCCGCCCGCTGGCGGTCGAAGTGCGGGACACCGCGCGCGGCGGCGGTCTCGGCGACCTGCACCGCGGAGGAGAGCGGGACGAGGCCACCTCCCGTCCCGTGCACGTACAGCAGGGGAATGTCGCCCGGCCGCGTGCGCTCGGTGCGCTCGAGCTGCACGATCACGTCGTAGGTCTGGCCGCCCACCTTGAAGGTGGAGAGATCGCTGCCGCCGAGCAGGATCTGGAGCGTGCTCGCGATCTCGCGCACCGAGACACCGAGATCGCTGGCGCGATCGCGATCGATCGTCACGTCGAGCTGCGGCTTGTTGAGCACCAGGTCGCTGCGCACGTTCACGAGTCCGGGGATCTCCTGCTCGGCGCGCCGCACCACTTCGTCTGCGTAGCCCGCCAGCGGCGCCACCTCCGGCCCCATCAGCACCACCGAAACCGGTGTGCCGCCGAAGCCGCGGCCGAGCGCGGGGAACTCGCTCGCAAACGCCTGCACGCCCGCGACGTCGGCCAGCTTCGGGCGCAGGTCGGCAATCACGTCGCGCACGTGACGCGTTCGCTCGTTCTTCAGCGAGCCGAGCACGATGCCCTCGTTGACGACTCCCGGGGCGCCGATGCCGAGCGCAATCACCGAGAAGTTTCGATCGATTTCTGGCGCCGCCTGCACGATCTGCTCGACCTGGCGGTGGTAGCGGTCGGTGTACTCGATCGTCGCGCCCTCCGGCGCCCGCGTGAAGACGAAGAAGCCGCCGCGATCGGCAGCGGGGATGAACTCGCGGTCGACGGCGCCCGCGGCGAGCATCGCGAGACCCAGCGCGAACCACGCGACGCCGACCCCGACCGTCGCGCCGCGATGAGCCATCGCGTGACGGAGCAGACCGGCATAGCCGCGGGTGAGCCCATCCGAACCGCGCGCCAGCGCGGCGCGCAGTCCCGTCTCGCTGCCGCCGCGCCGCAAGACGCGCGCGCAGAGCGCGGGCGACAGCGTCAGCGCGACGAAGCCGGAGATCGCCACCGACGCCGCTACCGTCACGCCGAACTCGCCGAAGAGACGACCTGTCGTGTCGGTCAGGTACGCGAGCGGCAGGAACACGACGATCACCGAAACGGTCGACGTGACCACCGCGAACGAGATCTCGCGCATGCCGCGGATCGCGGCCTCGCGCGGCAACGTCCCGCCCTCGACCCAGCGTGTGATGTTCTCGAGCACGATGATGGCGTCGTCGACGACGAGGCCGATCGCGAGCGTGAGTCCCATCAGCGTCAGCGTGTTGATCAGCCGGCGAAGTACAGGATCGTGAAGGTTCCGATGATCGACACCGGGATCGCCACGGCCGGGATCAAGGTGGCGCGGAAGGTGCGCAGGAACAGGAAGATCACGATCAGCACCAGTACGATCGACTCGGCGAGCGAGTGCAGGACGTTCGAGATCGAGTCGCGGATGAAGGTCGAGCCGTCGAACGCGACGGTGAGTTTCACGTCGGGCGGCAACTCGCCGCGGATCGCTTCGATCTCGGCCAGCACGGCATCGGCCACGGCAATCGTGTTGGCGCGCGACAGCTTCACGACGCCCATTCCGACGGCTGCCTCGCCGTTGAAGCGCACCAGCTTGCGATCCGTCTCGGGTCCCACCTCGACGCGACCGATGTCGCGCAGACGGACCGACTGCCCCTTCACGTTGGCGACGACCAGTTCCTCGAACGAGCGCGCGCTGTCCAGTTCGCCGAGCGTGCGCACGCTGAACTCGCGGTCGGGGCCCTCGATGCGGCCCGACGGGATGTCGACGTTCTCGCGCCGCAGCGCAGCCGCCACGTCGTCGACGGTGAGGTTGAACGAGGTGATGCGGTCGTTGTCGATCCAGACGCGCATCGACATGCGCCGTTCGCCGGCCGTTCGCCGGCTATCACCACGCTCGCCACGCCTGGCAGCTTGGCGAGGCGATCCTGCACGGTGTCTTCGGCGAGCCGCGACACGGCCATCTGGTCGCTGCCACCCGAGAGCGCGAGCCACAGGATCGGGTTCGCGTCGGAATCCTGCTTCGCGACGATGGGTTCATCGACGTCGTCGGGCAACTCGTTGCGCGCGCGCGCCACGCGGTCACGCACGTCGGCGGCGGCGAGATCGACATCTCGCGACAGCTCGAACTCCACGACGATGCCCGACACCTGCTCGCGCGAGAGCGAGGTCAGGTGCTTGACGCCTTCGATGCCGATCAACTGGTCTTCGAGCGGCTCGGTCACCGAGGTCTCGACCCTCGGGAGCAGCGCCCGGGTAGACGGTGATCACCGAGACGATCGGAGGGTCGACGTCGGGCAGCTCGCGGTTGGGCAGCCGAAACAACGCGATCGCTCCGAGCATCGTGATGAGCAGCGAGATCACCGTTGCGAGAACGGGACGCTCGATGCAGACCTCGGAGAGCTTCACGCACCGCCTCCGCTCGCCGTCGCCGTGCTGCGACTCGGTGCTCCGGTGCTCGGCGTGCCGGAACCCGATGCGGGAGCGCTCCCCACCGTTGCAGGCACCGCCTTCACCTTGCCGCCCACCCGCACCTTGTGGGCGCCGGCGGTGACGATGCGATCGCCGGCTGCGAGGCCGGAGCGGATCTCGACGCGACCGGGCTCGCGCGCGCCCAACTCGACCGCAACGCGCTCGGCCTGGTCCTCGGCGCCGATCCGCCACACGAATGTGCCGTCGCCGGTGGTGACGAGCGACTCTTCGGGCACCAGCAATGCGTCGCGCTGGCCCAGTTCCGCCTTCACGCGCGCGAACATGCCGGGCAGCAGCACCCCGTCGGGATTCGGCACGCGCCCCTTGATCAGGATGCGCCGCGTGGTGGAGTCGACGCTCGGAGCGATGAAGCGGATGGCGCCGGGAAAGCGCCGCCCGGGAAACGCCGCAACCTCCAGCTCGAAAGTCGCGCCGATGCGAGCGAGCGGCAGCACCCCTTCCGGAATCGTGAAGACCAGCGAAAGCGGGTCGATCGAGTCGATGCGGACCAGCCCATCGTCGATTTTGATGCGCGCACCGGGCGACACCAGCCGCGCGCCGACGCGACCGTCGAAGGGCGCGCGGATGCGCGTGCGTTCCAGTTCGACGCGGCGCAACTCGGTGCGTGCGCGCGCGCCTTCGAGATTCGCGCGCGCACGGTCGAGCTGCGCGGCGGCGGCGGCGTTGCGACTCGCGAGCGTGTTGGTTCGCTCGAAGTCTTCCTGCGCCAGCGCCAGCTCCGCCTCGAATTCCCGCAGCCGCGCGGCCTGTTCGCGGTCACGCAGGCGGAAGAGCACGACGCCGGCGGCGACCGCCTGCCCTTCCTGGAACTCGATCGCCTCGACGACGCCCGGCACCTCCGACTTCACCAGAACGGTGTCGTCGGGTTGCAGCTCGCCGAGCAGATCGGCCTGTTCACGAAACGGCTGGACCGCGAGTGTCAGCACTTCCACGGCGGGCGGCGGCGGACCGGGCGGACCCTCGACCTCAGCGTCCCCACCGCAACCCGACACGCATGCAAAGGCAATCACCACGGTCGCCGCGAGGGCCGTTTGGCGGCGAAGATTTTCGCTGATCGAGGCGCGGCGGGAAACCCCGGCGCAGCCCCGCGTCGCCGGAGGGAGCATTGGTCCGAGACTATACGAAGACCCCGCGCGCTGCCGCCGCCGGAGCGGGGGGCGACGGATGCTCGTCGCGTTATGATGCCGGCCCGTTTGGCGCCCCTCTGCGGCTCGCAATGCAGGCGCCGGGAGAGAGTTGCGTGCATCTGCTCTGTCTCGACCTCGAAGGCGTGCTCGTGCCCGAGATCTGGATCGGAGTCGCCGAGCGCACCGGCATCGCCGAGCTGCGCCTCACCACGCGCGACGAACCCGACTACGACAAGCTGATGCGCCGCCGCATCGCGATCCTCGCGCGCGAGGGCCTCGGCATCGCGGACATCCATGCCGTGATCGGAGCGATGGACCCGCTCCCCGGCGCACGCGAGTTCCTCGACTGGGCGCGCGAGCGGCTCCAGGTGCTGATCCTCTCGGACACCTTCTACCAGTTCGCCATGCCGCTGATGCGCAAGCTCGGCTGGCCCACGCTCTTCTGCAACTTCCTCGATGTCGATGCGCAGGGTCGCGTCGTCGATTACCACCTGCGCCAGAAGGACGGCAAGCGCGAAGCCGTGCGCGGGCTGCACGGCCTCCACTTCCGCGTGATCGCCGCCGGCGACTCGTACAACGACACGAGCATGCTCGGCGAGGCCGACGCCGGCATCCTGTTCCGTCCGCCCGACAACGTGATCCGCGAGTTCCCGCAATTCCCGGTGACGCGCAGCTACGACGAGCTGCGCACCGAGATCGAGGCCGCGCTCGCGAGGATCGGCTGATGGCCGGGCGCTTCTCGCTCTCCGAGTCCGAGCGGCGCGCCTGGCGGGAGGACGGCTTCTTCGTGCGGCGCGCCGTCTTCGACGCGCGCGAGGTCGCGGAGCTGTGTCGCGCAGCCGACCGCGTGCGCGAGGCCGCCTTGCGGCTCGCCACCGAAGGGCGTCCCTACGAGGTGGACGGCAATCGCTACGTAGACGCCGGCAGTGTCACGGTGCAGTTCGAACACCGGACGGCGTCTCCGTCGCTGCGCGTGGTCGAACCGTTCCACGCGCTCGACCCGGTCTTCGATCGCCTGGTAGACGACGCTCGCCTGGTCGAACCGATGTCCGAACTGGTGGGTACGCCGCGCGTCGGACTCTGGACCGACAAGCTCAACTTCAAGCCGCCACACGAGGGCTCGGGATTTCGCTGGCATCAGGATTCGCCCTACTGGGCGCACGTGTGCCGGCACCTCGACCAGCTCCCCAACGTGATGCTGGCGCTCGACGACGCCGACGAAGCCAACGGCTGTCTGCGCGTGGTGCGCGGCAGCCACCGGCACGGGCTGCTCCCCGGCCGGCAGGGAGAGGGTGTGCTCGGCCCGCTCTTCACCGATCCACGTCACTTCGACGAACAGGCGCAGGTCGCGGTCGCGATGCCGGCGGGCTCGCTGGCGTTCTTCAGTCCGCACACGGTGCACGGCTCCGAGCCGAACCGTTCGGA
>JAGSPS010000035.1 GCA_018262315.1 Deltaproteobacteria bacterium
TCACGGAACAGCTTCCTGAAATAGGCGACGTCGCTCTCCTCGAGCGAAAAGCTGATCTTGAAGTTCTGCGCCATGGAGCCCTCCGTGCCGCCTCGCCAGGCGGGGCGGTCGGCACTCTATCAGTACCGCGTGGAATCGATCAAGCGATGTGCTGCACCAGCCCACTCACCCTGCCACCGCTCGAGCACGATCTCACCGGGGCTCTTCCCCCGCTCGAGCACCTCGTCGAGCGGATCGAGCAGGTCGACGGCGCTGGCCGTCGCCGGACCCTGGCGCGCCAGGCCTTCCCGGGCGATGGTCGCGAGCCTGCGAGCCACTTCGCGCATCGGACCGCTCGGCGTCTCGGCGGCGAGCCCTCGTTTCGCCACATCGAGGTGTACGGCGTCGCGCTGTTCGGGACTCCACCCGGCGAGGGCCGCGGCCGCGGCGCGCGCGTCCTCGTCGTAGAGGATCCCCTGCCACAACGCCGGGACCGCGCCGAGCAACGCGCCGGGCACCGCGTCGGCGCAGCGCACTTCGAGGATGCGCTTGACGCGCACTTCCGGGAACAACGTCGTGAGATGGCGATCCCAGTCGGTGAGCGTGGCGCGCTCACCCTCGTGGCCTTCCTTCCAGAAGCGACGAAAAGTCTTGCCCTGCATCGCGGAGTAGTGACCGTCGCGCACGATGAAGAACATCGGCACGTCGAGCGCCCACTCCGCGTAGCGCGCGTAGCCGAAGCCGGGGTCGAACGCGAAGGGAAGCAGCCCGCTGCGGTCCGGGTCCGTGTGGCGCCAGATCCACGCGCGCCGCGACACGAATCCGCTCGGGCGCCCGAGGTGGAGGCTCGAGTTCGCGAAGCAGGCCGTGACGATCGGCGTCACCGCCAGCGACGTTCGCAGCGCGGCGACCATGTCGGCTTCGTCCGACCAGTCGAAGCTCACCTGCAGCGAGGCGGTGGCGTGCATCATGTCGAGCGCCAGTTCGCCGCGGGTCGGCAGGTAGTTGCGCATGATCCGATAGCGCTCGCGCGGAATCTGGGTCAGTTCCTTGGTCGGATGGAACGGATGCGCCCCGAGTCCGAGTAGCGCGATGCCCAGCGGCTCGGCGAGACGTCGCATCAGCACGAGGTGCTCGTAGATCTCGCTGACCGCCGCAGACAAATCGGTGTGGGGGCTGCCGTTCTGCTCGACCTGCCCGCCCGGCTCGAGCGACACGCTGGCGGGACCGTCGAGACCCAGCACGCGGCCGTCCTCGGTGATCGCCTCGAAACCGGGCTGCTCGGCGAGGCTTCGCAGCAGCGCCTCGATGCCCTGCGGTCCGTCGTAGGGCACCGGCTCGAACGAGCCGAGCCGCAGGGCGAGCTTCTCGTGCTCGATGCCGATGCGGAACCGCCCGCGCGGTTTCTCGCCGGCGCGGAAGTAGTCGGTGAGGTCGTCGCGCGACTCGATCGGCCGCTCGAGTTCGGCCGAAGCCTGGCGATCGAGCGTCACGGGGCGCACCTCACGGCGTCGTGGCCTCTTCGACGAAGCGCAGCAGGAAATCGCCGAGCGACCGCTCGATCTCGTCGCGCGCGTCCCAGGGGAAGGTGTGGCACGGGCCCTCGGTCTTGCCACTGCGAAACGGGCCGACCAGGGTGACTTCGCCGCGCGACTTCACCGTCACCACACCGGCGTGCCGGCCGCGGCGCACCTCGAACGCGATCGCCCGCACGTGCTTGTCGTCGAGGCGCACGGGCGTCACCTCGATGCGCAGGTGCGGGGCGCCGGCGTCGGCGGCGGCGGTGTGGAAGGTCTCGATCCCGTCGATTACGAGCGCTCGCAGCGCTTCGCAGCGCTTCTGCGCGTCCTCCAGTGCAGCGCGGTGAGTGGCTTCGCGTGCACCCAGCAGGCCGCCGGCGGCGGAGAGACGCGTGCGCAGGTCGGCTTCGGGCGGGGGGGCGCCGTCTTGCATGGCGGCATCCTCGCACAGGCGGATCGAGGCGGGTAGAGAGGCGGGCAACGCGACGGGACCGTCGAACGGGAGGTCGGCCGACGCGGAGTGGGGCGGCTACATCGCCTCGTCGGTGGCGATGATCGGCGCCGGACCGAGTTCAGAGATGCGTCGATCGCGCGTGGTCTTGAAAGCCGCCCACTGGCTCTTCGGGATGCGCTCGACGGTGGATGCGATGCGCGCACGCGCCGGGTCGACGTACTCGCCGTCCTTGGTCACGCGGAAGCAGACGTGCGGGCCCGTTGAGAGACCGCTGGACCCGACGAATCCGATCACCTGCTTCTGACGGACCGCCTGGCCGACGCTCAAGCCGGTCGCGTAGCGCGACATGTGCGCGTAATAGGACTCGTAACCGTTGGCGTGCTTGACCTTCACCAGGCGCCCGTAGCCGCTCATCCAGCCCGCGTAGCTGACGACGCCGTTCGCGACCGCCCAGATCGGCGTGCCGACCGGCGCCGCGTAGTCGATGCCCGGGTGCGGTCGCACCCTGCGCAGAATCGGATGGAAGCGGGCGCGGGTGAACTCCGAGGTGATGCGGCTGAAATTGAGCGGGGCGGCGAGGAACTGCCCCTGCACCGAGGTGCCGTCGGGGCGGTAGTAGCCACCGCGACCCGGCTCGGTCTCGTAGTAGATCGCCTGGAGTTCGCCGCCGCCGCCGTGATAGCGGGCGGCCAGGATGCGCCCGGGACCCAGGTTGCGTTCACGCCCCTTGCCCTGCGGAGCAAAGGTGCGCTCGTAGAGGATGCGGAACTGGTCGCCCTGCTGGATGCCGCGGGAGAAGTCGAGATCCCAGGCGAAGATCCCGGCGTACTCGTTGGCGAGGCGAGAGTTCTCGGCGCCGCCGAGATCTTCGATGGCGTCGTGCAGGCTCGTCGTCACGATGCCGGCGATCTTCTTCTGCTCGCGGCGCACGTCGAACTCTTCGCGCCATGCGTTCCAGCCCTTGCCGTCGTTCTCCAGCCAGTAGTGCTCTGTCTTCGAGACGGTGTAGTGGAAGGAGAGCAGAGCACCCTTCTGATTCATCGTGATGCGGTAGCGGTGACCGGCCTTGGCGCGCCGGAAGTCGTACTTGCCCGCCATCTCGCGCTGAATCTGGGAGATCGCCCCCTTCGAGAGACCGTCGCGGGCGAGTGACTTCGCGAGTGTGTCACCGCGCTTGATCTGCCCCTCGACCACGCGCTGGGCCGGCGAAGCGAGGGCGGCGGCCAGCAGGGTCGGCGGCGACGCAACACGGGAGGAGTCCGGATTGGTAGCGAACGAGAGAGCCAGGCTGGTCGATGCCGACGCGGCGAGGGCGCCTCCGGATAGGCTCGCGACGGTCGTGCCCTGGCCGGCGATAGCTGGTGAAACGAAGAGAGCTGCGACGGTCACCGAGAAGGTGACGATACCGGCGGCGAAAGCCGTCGCCTGAACGCACAATCCGCCTCGCGTGGCACGCACGGCGGTGCGCTGTCGGTCGGCTTCGCCGGCTCTCCTCAAACGGTCCCCTCCTGCCCCCGTGCGACGGGCGCTACGGTTAGCGCATCGGCAAAGGCCCGATCCAACTGTAAGTGACAGTTCGTAATCGGGTTTCCGTCACGTGGCTCGTTCGAGAGAGCAGTTGCGGAGGAGCTGCCCATCATCGGACCCACGCGGATCCACAGGCGCGCCGCAATCCTTCGGAAACTCACGATCGTTCTGGCGCTCGCTGCCGGCGCCCGAGCACTTGCCGGTTGCGCGTTCTCGATGCCGAGCCGCGCGCTCCCCGATCTCGACGAGAACCTCGGCGGCGCCGCCAGCCAGCTCCTCTCGCAGACCATCCAGATCAACACCGTGAACCCGCCCGGGAACGAGCGACCCCTCGCGGAGTTGCTCGTGGCGGCCGCGCGGCGCGAGGGCCTCGAGGCGAACGTGATCGAGACGCCCTCGCAGGGCTCGAAGCGCGGTCGCGCCGCCGCGTGGGCCCGACTGCCCGGCACCGGCAAGCGTCCGCCTGTGGTGCTGCTGTCCCATCTCGACGTGGTTCCGGCGGAGCCCAGCGGCTGGGCGGTCGATCCGTTCGGAGGGCTCGTCGCGGGGGGCTACGTGGTCGGTCGCGGCGCGCTCGACGCCAAGGGTCTGGCAGTCACGCACCTGCTCGCGATGGCGGCGCTCGCGCGCCGCGACACCAGGTTGTCGCGCGACGTGATCTTCCTCTCCACGCCCGACGAGGAAACCGGCGGTCGCAACGGCGCGGGCTTCATCACGCAGCGCCACAAGGATCTCCTGCGCGGCGCCGAGTTCCTGTTCACCGAAGGGGGCGGAATCCTGCTGGGCGGCGATGATGCACCGAACGTATGGGGCGTCGCCGTGGCGGAGAAAGTGCCCTGCTGGACGCGTCTCACCGCCAGGGGCACGGCGGGGCACGCTTCGACGGGGGGACTCCACGGTCCAGTGCCGCGCCTCGTCGCCGCACTCGAACGCCTGCGACGCATGCAGACCGAAGTGCGCGTCGTTCCCGAAGTGGCGCAGATGTTCCGCAAGCTCGCGCCGCTCGCGGAATCCGAGAATCGCGCCGGTCTCGCCAACCTCGGCGACACGCTCGCGAGCGACCCCGAGTTCGAACGCCGATTCCTGGCGGACGACGCGCGCGCCGCGTTGGTGCGCAACACGGTCGCGGTGACGGTGCTGAAGGCAGGTTCGTCGCCCAACGTCGTTCCCGAGGAAGCAGTCGCCGAGCTGGACGTGCGCCTGCTGCCCGACGAACGCTGCGACGAGTTCCTCGAGCAACTGCGCGACGTCGTATCAGACCCGAGCATCCGCATCGAACCGATCCTCGCGTTCGAAAATCGCAGCTCACCGTCCGACACTGAACTCTTTCGCGCCGTCGAGCGCGTCGCGAGCGAGATCGACCCGGGCGCCGTGGTAGTGCCGCGTGTGATCGCCGGCTTCACCGACGCCCACTACTTTCGCGAACTCGGGATCGTCTCGTACGGCTTCGTGCCGCGCTGGCTCCCGCCGAGCGAAACCCGCGGCATCCACGGTCCCAACGAGCGCGTCTCGATCGAAAACCTGGAGCGCGGCATCGAAGCCACCGTGAAGATCCTCGAGGCGATCGGGCGGTAGGAAGAGAGGTTCAGCGGAGCTCGGTGATCGCGGTGTGCAGCGTCTCGAAGAGCGGCTCGATCTGGTCGAGTTCGAGGCAGGAGAACGCGACTCGGATGTCGGTGGGGCTCGTCGCGATGAGGCCTACCTGGTGCCGATCGAGGAGGTGCACGCGCAGCTTCTCGGCGTCGACGCCCTTCACCTTCACGCACATGAAGTAGCCGCTGTTGAAGGGATAGGGGTCGAAGGTCGCTCGGAACTTCGGCCGGTTCACCACTTCATGGACCTTCGCCGCGCGCGCGCGCAGTATCTCGGCCTTCTCCTTCCGCTCGGCGGCGATCGACGACGCGTCGAGCGCCTTCTCGACCAGCGTCTGCGACAGCATCGGGCTGTTCGAGAGCGCGCCGCGGATCGCGCCGCGCGCCTTGGCGTCGAGCACTTCACACACGACCTCGGCGCTCGCGGGATCGCCGGGGCCGAACGTCATGAAGCCGCAGCGCAGACCCCATGCGAAGAGTTCCTTGGTGGCGCCGTCGAGCTTCACCGCGAGCAGGTTCGGATGACGACCGGTGAGCAGGCCGAACAAGGACTCGGTCATCGACCCGGCGCCGAGTTGGTAGAAGAGCCCGAAGTACGCATCGTCGGTGAGCACGACGACCTTCGTACCGGTCGCCGCTTGCGCGACGAGCGCATCGGCGATCGCGCGACCTTCGGTGGGCGTCGGCATGTAGCCGGTCGGGTTGTTCGGGAAGTTCAGCAGCACGATGAGCTTGTCACGCCCCTTCGCATTCTCGGCGAGCGCGCTGGCAAACGCTTCGGTGTTGAAGCCGTCGCCTGCGTAGAACGGGAACGTCACGATCTCGGCGCCGAGTCGCACTTCGTAGGTGAGCCGGTAGTTCCCCCAGAGCTGATCCGGCAGCAGGATGCGATCGCCTTCGGCGACGAAGAGGTCGCCCGCGAGCGCGAGTCCGTGCGTGAGCGCGCTGGTGGTGATCGGCATCCCGAACGCCTTGCCGTGCAGCGACGGGTTCTCCGCGACGATCTTCTCGCGCCAGCGCTCGCGCAGCGTCTGGCGTCCCGCCGGTGGTGCGTAGTTGTAGGCGTCGTTCGGCGAGATTTCGACGAGATGGCGGTGCATCGACGGCAGATACATCGGACCACCCTTTTCGGTGGCGATGCCAATCGTGGCGTTGAAGCGTTTGGCCTTCTGCTTCGCTTCCGCCGACTGCGAGAGGATGCCCTTCGGAAAGTAGAGTCGGCGACCGAGCGGCGAGAGCATTGCCAGCACGGCGGGCGACGCTGTCTCGAGTCGATCGTTCAGTTGCTGGGCGAGGGGATTGGTCTTGAAGGCCACGACTCGACTCCTCGATCTTGTCGGAACGGCGAGGAAACTACAGCCGGCGATCGAGCACGTCCACGAAGGCGCCGAAGCCGAGGCGCCGCCAAAACGCCTGCCCCGCTTCGTTGCGCGCCGCGACCCGCACTTCCACCCGCACCACGCCGCGACTGCGAGACCAAGCGAGCGCTGCGTCCACGAGCGCGCGACCGATGCCGCGCCGGCGCGCGGCCGGCTCGACGACGAGTTCGGTGATCTCGGCCCGGCACGACTCGCGCGCGAGCGCCGGGCTGCGCTCGACGTGCGCGGCGCAGAATCCCGCAACGCGCCCATCGGCGTCGGCGACGAACAGCGCCGTGTCGGCATCCCCGAATGCCCGGCGGAGCTCGGCTTCGAGCGCTGCCGGCGCGCCCGCGCGCAACGCGAAGACCGGATCGAGCGCGGCGTGGCTCTCGAGCAGCGCGGCCCAGTGCGAGGCGAGCGCCGGCAGGTCCGAGCGCTGCGCGGGTCGAACTGGGTTCGGTGTCACGGACCGATCTCGCCCCGCGAGATCATCGCTTGCACGTCCTCGATGCTCTTGCCCTGGTCGAAGAGAGCGCGCTCGATCTTGCCCGTGATGCGCTCGATCTGCGACGACACGGCCGACGGGTCGTTGCCGTTGGCCTTGACCGCGTCCTCGACGGCCTTGTGGATCGCCGCGCGCGCCTGCTCGCGATCCGCTCCCTTGGCGGCGCTCGGCAACTGCACCTGGCCGCCCATCATCGCGGCGACCTCTTCCGGAGTGACGTAGCCCGCTTCGACGGCTCGCTTCATCAGTCCCTGACGCTGGCGATCTTCGAGGGAGTCGGTGCCAGCGCGCCCCACTTCCCCGGACCGGATCATCCGAAAGCGACCGGTGCGCGCGCCGTCGCGATCGAAGCTGCCGACCAGCTCCTCGCCGCCGTCGCGCACCGCTTCGGTGCGGTACTGGGTACGGCCCTCCATGCTCTCGGTGCTCGCCGATCCCATCGAGTCTTCGCGCGTGAAGACGGGCGCTTCGGGCAATCCGCTGATCGACCAGTTCTCGCTGTACGTGATCACCAGCGCCGAGTCGGCACCCGCTCCGTCGCCGGATTCCCAACCCGATCCGCCCCCGCTGGCGCGGAGCTTCTTGGTCTTCTCGCCTCGCGAGTTGGCGGCAAGGCCGTCCTTGATGTCGGCGAGTTGCTCGGCGTTCGGCTCCCAGGCCGCGATGACGCGCGCGGCGCGATTGCCCGACAAGCTCTCGAAGCGCCCGCTCTCGTCGCGCAGCGACACGATCGGCCAATCGGTCCATTCGAGGCGGTCACCGGTCTGATGGAAGCGCCACACGCGATCTTCCCAGCGCCATGCCTCGGGCTTGTTCGTCGCCTTGTCCTGGTAGTGCACGAGCACGTACCAATAGCCCTCGAGATCGACGGCCCGCGCGATCCCGGGCACCCCCAACACGACCAGAACCGCGAACCCGAGCACGACACGCCGCATCGTCAGATCCTCCGCGCGACGTCGGGGAAGCTGCGCCACACGGGCACGCCGCAGAAGTGGCTGCCCTCCGTGCAGCGCGGACGCGCGAGGCCGTCGCGCACGAAGCAGGGCGGCCCGACGTGGCGCATCAGCTCGGGGTGCACCGCGCGCACCTGCTCGATCTCGTCCATCGAGGCTTCCCAGATCTCGCGCTGCGCGTTGAGGCAGGTACGCATCGTCCACTTGTGGATCAGGTGCAACAGCGAACCCGATTCTTCGAAGCGCACCGCCAGCGCGTTGGGCAGCAGATAGAGCGCGAGCTGCGGAGCGACGCCGAGTGCGAGCAGTCGCTCGCGCGCCTGCCACGCGTCGCTGACGGCGTCCTCGAAGAGCGCGTGGCATGCCGGGTGTTCGCGGATCAACTCGGGCTCCACGACGTCGACGTGCGCGGGCGCGCTGCGCGAGAGCAGCGGTCGCGAGCCCGGCACCATGCGGTGCCGCTGATCCTGCGAATCGGCGCTGTGCGAGAGCTTCTTGCGGAACGTGTAGTGGGCGTGCTCGAGCGCGCGCATCAGCGGCGCGTGCGTCGAGACGTTCAGCGTCTCGAGCCGATACGGATTGCGCGCCGGGTCGAGTGCGATCGCCAGCGCCTCGGCGTCGTCGAGGTCGGAGCGACCGAGCACGCGGCGCACCGCATCGGCCACCACGGCGGGCGCGCGCGCCCCCCAGTCGACCAGTCGCGAACGCAGCCCGGCGAGCGACTTGTCGAAGGCTTCGAGCGCCGCCGCGTCGCCGACGCCGGCGGGCGCGAGCGTGTTCTCGGGGATCGCCGCGTCCTCGAGGGCCGGCTCGCCGACTTCGCGGAAGAACGACGGGTCGAGCGCCTCGACTGCGGCGACCATGCGGCCTACCACGTCGCGCGCTTCGTCAGGCACGTCGCAAACGCCCGCCATGCGCCGCAGCCGGTGCAACACGAGTCCTGATACGGTGTAGACCATGGCCGTGTGGCAGGCGATCGGCAGCACATAGCGCGCGGTCTCGATCGCCTTCTTCTCGGCTTCCTTTGCCACGTTCTTCCCGAACGCCTCGTTCTTGCGGCGGTCGAGGTGCCAGAGGTCGTGGAGAATTCCGCGCGTCACGGGTTCGAGCCGCGCGGTGAGCGCGCGGTAGGCATCCCAGGCGCGCGCGACGCTCGCCTCGAACAGCGCCCGCGCCTCCGCGCCGAGAGCGGGCGGGACGTGCGCGTGCGCTTCGTCGAGGCGCACGTAGCGCTGGCTCTGCTGCTCGGTGTTGTAGAACGGAAAGGCGTGCAGGAAGCACCAGACGAGCTGGCGCGAAATCCCCGACAGCGCGAACTCGAAGGTGGCGTGCTGATAGACGGTGTGGTGACCGCCCTGGAAGGTGAGCGGGCCGATGTTGCGGCGCTGGAGGTCGGTGATCTCGTCGACTTCGATGACGCGCGGCGAGTAGCAGGTGCGGGCGGCCGCGATCGCGTCGTCGTAGGGACGCTCGAACCAGTTGCGCAGCCGGACCTGGGGACCGCCGTCGACGAGACCGCCGCGCGCTGCGGCTCGAACGGCGCTTTGATCGATGGGATCGACGCTCGCCACGCACGGCTCCGGCTGGATCGGGCCATACTGGCAGAGCGACTGTTCACGGGCAACGTCGCTGCACAGGAGGCAATGGCCTTCCCAATTTGGCGAGCGCATTGGCCTCGCCGCCGCCCACGCTGTGTACGAAAGGCGACCCCAACCCCGCCCTTTAGTCCACTTCATTCTCGTGCGTCACGGCGTCTTTGGACGGCGGCCGTGCGGGCTGCCTGCGCAGCCATTGCCACTCGCTCCAGCGCTTGGCACGTGGCTTGCGCATCCATCTGGACGGACCGGTGTGCGTGGCGCCACCGCCGCGGAGTCGAACGCGAAAACACCATGGCCAGACTCTGGATCGTGCATCGCGAACCGCGCTGGCGGGACGCGCTCGTCACCATGGCAGGTTCACTGGACGTGCTCGCGGGCGACCCGACCGACGCGGCGCGCTTCGACGCGGCGGCGCCGCCGCGCGCCGTCATACTCGGCGTGGCCGGCGACTTCGAGGCCGAACTCGAGTTCGCCTACCGCTTTGCACCGCGACTCGCCCGGACGGCGTGGGTGCTGCTCGCGCACCCGCTCGACGCGCCCGAAGTCGCGCGCCTCTTCGACGCGTTGCCCGCGACGCTGGTGCCGATCGCGAGCGACGCCGCAGTGCTGCAGCGCCGCGTGCGCGACGCGATCGCACGGAAGCCGGCCGCGGCGCTCACGACGCGGCATCGCCGCGACGCGATCGCGGAACGCTTCGCCCGCTGGTTCGGCGATCTCGAGCTGCCCGAGCTGCTCGCTGCGACCGACCCCACGCGCGCCGCGGCGCCGCTCGTGGTGCGCGGCGAGCCGGGTACCGGCCGCGGACTGCTCGCGCGCTACCTCCACGGCGTGACGGCAGCCGACGCGGCGGTGCCGTTCGCGGCGGTCGCGTGCACGAGTGGTGCGGACCCGCTCGCACTGCTCGCCAATCTCGTGCCCGAAACCGGCGAGCTTCCGAGCGCCGGGCCTTTGACCGTGTGTCTCGAAGAAGTCGATCAGCTCGCGCCCGCGGCGCAGCGCGTGCTGCGCGCGGTGATCGAAACGGGCGCGCCGACCGGGCGACTGCGCGCCGCGCGGGTGCGCTGGATCGCGACTGCCGGCGACCCGCACGGCGACGCCGGCGACTGCCTCGATCCCGACCTCGCCCGCGCGCTGGCCGGTTTCGCGCTGCGCATTCCGCCGTTGCGCGAGCGACCCGCGGCAATCGAGGCGATCGCCAGCGGCATGACGCGCGCCTTCGCCGCATCGCGCGGGGAACCCGAACGGCACTTCGATCCCGCCGCCGTCGAGCGCCTCCGCACGCATCCCTGGCCGGGCAATCAGCGCGAACTCGAAGCCGTGATCCTCCGCACGCTGACCGCGACCCACGTCGATCCGATTGCGGTGGGCGACCTGCGCTTCGAACGACTCGACCTCTACTCGCTCGAGGCCAATGGTCTCGATCATCAGGAGGGAACAGAATCGGAGACGGCCGAGCGCGACACGATGCCGATCGGGATGTCCGTCGCGGCGCGGAGCCGGACGCCCGAGCCCAGGGAGGTCGCGAGCGACGACGTGATCCGGCGGCTCTCGGCGGCGGTCGCGCACGAGGTGGGCAACCCGCTCGTCGGCATCCGCACCTACGCCGCGATGCTTCCCAGCCGCTTCGACGACCCGGAGTTCCGCCGCCAGTTCGCCGAGCGGGTCGAGACCGACACCCGCCGCATCGAAGCAGTGATCGAGACGCTCGCACAGCTCGGTTCGTTGCCGGCGCCAGAGCGCGTGCCGGTGGACGTCTCGTCGATGCTCGCGCGACTGCTCGAACGCGAGCGCCCGCGCATCCGCGAGCGCCGCCTCGTGGTGCTCGAGGAATTCGACCGCACGGAGCCCTGCGCACTCGGCGACGCCGAGCAGCTCCGCTTCGCGTTCGGTCTGCTGCTCGAACAGGCGCTCGGCTGGATGCCGGAACGCGGCGATCTCTACGTCGCGACCCGGCACCAGGGTGCTCGCGACGACGGCGCGCCGCGCATGCGCATCCTGCTTCGCTTCCACGCGCCCGCTGGCGACGGACTGGGCTTCGGTGACAACGCACTCGCAGTGGCCGCCGTCGACGCCGTCGTGCGCGCCCACCGCGGCTCGCTGGTGCTCGAGTCCACGGCCGGCGGCGAAGCCACCGTGTTGATCGAGCTGCCGGCGCCGCAACAGGCTGGGGAATACGCGGCCACGCGGTAAGCTCCGCCGCGGCCATGCCCCACGTCCTGGTCGTCGATGATGAACCCGGCGTCCGCGAGTCGCTGCGGATGCTGCTCAAGGACGAGTTCGACGTGACGCCCGTGGGCGACGTCGACGCAGCCCTTGCCGTGCTCGACGAACGCGCGGTGGACGCCGTGCTACTCGACCTGGTGATGCCCGGCCGCACGGGAATCGACTTCCTGCGCGAGCTCGCCGAGCGCAATGACACGCCACCGGTGATCGTGCTTTCGGCTACGCGCGCGGTCGCAACGGCCGTCGAGGCGATGAAGCTCGGCGCCGCCGACTTCGTGACGAAGCCCTTCGACGTGGACGCGCTGCGCATCAAGGTGCGAAAGCTCTTCGAGCACCGCGCACTCGAGCAGGAAGTCGTTCGACTGCGCGACGCCGTGGCCGGACGCACGCGGCTCGGTCGCCTGATCGGGCAGAGCGAGGCGATGCGCGCCGTCTTCCGCACGATCGAGCGCGTCGCCGCGTCGCGCGCGAACGTGCTGATCAGCGGCGAGAGCGGCACCGGCAAGGAACTGGTCGCGCGCGCCATTCACGATCTCGGGCCGCGTCGAGACGAGCGTTTCGTCGTGGTGAACTGCGCCGCAATTCCGGCCACGCTGATGGAGAGTGAACTCTTCGGCCACGAGAAGGGCGCCTTTACCGACGCGAGCATGCGACACGTCGGCAAGTTCGAGACCGCGCATGGCGGAACGCTGTTCCTCGACGAGATCGGCGAGATGACGCCGGCGATGCAGGCAAAGCTGCTGCGCGCCCTGCAGGAGCGGACGATCGAGCGGCTCGGCGGGGCGCAGTCGATTGCGGTCGATGTGCGCGTCGTGGCCGCCACCAACCGCGACCTCGAGCGCGAGGTCGCGCAGGGCCGCTTCCGCTCCGATCTCTTCTACCGCATCCACGTCGTGCCGATCGCGCTGCCGGCGCTGCGCGAGCGGCGCGAGGACGTACGGCTGCTCGCGGAAGCGTTCCTCACGCGCGCGCGCGACGAAGCGGGTCGCGGGCCGCGGCGCTTCGAGCCCGAGACGCTGATCGCGCTCGAGCGCTACGCCTGGCCCGGCAACGTGCGCGAGCTGGAGAACGCGATCGAGCGCGCCGTCACGCTCACCGAAGGCGACACGATCGCGCCCACCGACCTGCCGGACGAGGTACAGATCGCGAGTCGCACCGAATCGCTGCGCGACGAGGTGCGCGCCGGTCGCGTCGATCTCGAGAGCGCCGTGCTGCGCTTCGAGAGCGAGCTGATCCGAGAGGCGCTCGAACGCAGCAAGGGCAACCAGACACGCGCGTCCGAACAACTCGGGATCACGCGGCGGCTGCTCAAGCTCAAGATGGATCGCTGCGGCATCGGCGCGGCGGCCGGCGAAGAGGCGGCCCCCTCCGAACCAGACTGAACCCCGACGGAACGCTGCGTTCCATCTGGAACAGCGCGCGAAAGCTCCGCCGGAATCACGACTTACCACTCGGCGACCGGACCGCGCGTTCCGAACGGAACCATCGCCGGCCCGCACCCCGCGCCCGGCCCCTGATGATTTTCTTTTTCCTTTCGGTGACTTGCGCCGTGGCCTGCAGACGCGCGGCAGTTGGCATCCCTATTGCGAAGCAGGCGACGGGCGAACGCGAGGCGCTACGAGGAGACCCGTGTGATCCATCCCAGCCCCGTACGCGCGAATGTGCTCATCGTCGACGACGAGCGCGGCCCCCGTGAATCGCTCCGCATGATTCTCTCGCCGACCTACGCGGTCACGCTGGTTGCGAGCGGCGCCGAAGCGCTCGAAGTCCTCCACACGTCGCCCGTGGACGTCGTGACGCTCGATCTGGCGATGCCCGGCTTGCGCGGCCAGGAGTTGATGCGTGCGATCCGCCTCGATTTCCCGGACGTCGAGGTGATCATCATCACCGGCCACGGCGATCTCGACTCGGCGACCGATGCGATCCGCCACGGCATCTGCGACTACCTCCAGAAGCCCTTCGACGTGGTGCAGGTGACGGCGGCGGTCTACCGCGCCGTGTCGCGGCGCCGCGGCCGGCGGCGGCTGGTGTCGTTCCTCGAGGAACTGGGCGAAGTCGTCGGTCGCGACGTCCACGTCTCGGACATCCTCGATCAGGTCGAGACCGACTCGGGTCTGCGCACCCGACTCGGCGAGGTTCTCGCGCGTTCGGCTGCCGACTTCGCGCCCGTGCCGGCGTTCGAGTCCGAGCGCACGCTGCCCTTCTTCGAAGTGCTGGCCGATGCGATCGAGTCGCAGGATCCCTTCATGCGAGGCCATGCCCGGCGCACCGCGTTCTACGCGACGCTTCTCGCCGAGCGGCTCTGCCTCTCGGAGACCGAGAAGCGCCAGGTACGTCTCGCCACCTTCCTGCACGACATCGGCAAGATCGGCGTCCCGTCCGCGCTGCGCTCTCACGACGGCGCGCTCGGAGCGGACGACCGCCTCGCCGTCGAACGGCATCCGATGGTGGGCGCGCGCCTGATCGAGCCGCTCGGCGTCTCCGCGGAACTCGTCGCAGCCGTGCGTCATCACCACGAGCGTTGGGACGGTGCGGGCTATCCCGATCGGCTCGCCGGCGAAGCGATCCCGCTCACGGCGCGCATCGTTCAGATCGCGGACGCGTTCGACGCCATGACCGGCGGCACGCGACCCGACCAGGCGAAATTCTCGCGGGCGGAAGCGCTCGCCGAACTCGCGCGCTGCGCGGGCTCGCAGTTCGATCCCACGTTGGTAAAGGAGTTCGCGGTCATCGCGGAGGGAGCCACCGGTGAGGTCGATTTCGACCTCGTCGCGAACCTCGTCGCGTCGACGCGTTCGATGTCGGAGTCGGCCGTTCCGTCGGCGCGGCAAAGCGACCAGAGGGGGGCACCCTAGGATGCGCGAAGCAGGGAGCCAGCTCTCACTCGACTTCGAGGGGGGCGGGAGCGTCACGACATTGCGTTCCGTTCGCAAGGCGCGGCGGATCGCGACGGTACGGTTGGTGGAATTCGCACCCTTCCCGCGCGCTCGCCGAGAAGAACGGTGGCACGTGGGCTTCACCCTCGACCTGTCGTCCCAGGGCGCTTGCCTGCGGGCGAAGGAGACCGAACCGGTGGGTTCCCTGATTCGCGTGATCGTCCGCGGTGTCGACGGTCGGCCGACTCTCGATTCGATCGCCCGCGTCGTGTGGAGCGCCGACGGCCGCTTCGGCGAGGTGCGCATGGGCCTGTCCCTGCTCGCTTCCCGGAGCCGCCGGCCCGGGCGCGTTGCGTCCCGCCGGGCGGCAGTCGCCGCCTAGCCGGCCAAAAGCTACGTTGCCGGCATGTTCGGCATCGGCATGACCGAGTTGATCGTGATCATGGTCGTCGCGCTGATCGTATTCGGCCCGACGCGGCTCCCTGAACTCGCTCGCTCGCTGGGCCGCGCGATGAGCGAGTTCCGTCGCGCCTCGACCGACATCCGCCAGACCTTCCAGGAAGCGGTCCAGGAGCCGAAGCCGGCTCCGGCCCCCGTACCGCCTGCCCCCGTCATCGCTCCTCCCGAAGTGCAGGCGCAAGCCAACGCCGCCGCGCCCGGAGCGTCCATGGCGCCGGCGGATCGCGATCCGAGCGGCGCGACGTCTTGATCTCCCCTGGGATGGACGAGAGCCGCCTTCCGCTGACCCAACATCTCGCCGAACTGCGCTCGCGGCTCGTGAAGGCGATCCTGGCGTGGATCCTCGCATCCGGGCTGGCGTGGGCATGGAAGGAACAGATCTTCGCGGCGCTGCTCGCCCCGGCGGT
>JAGSPS010000207.1 GCA_018262315.1 Deltaproteobacteria bacterium
TCACGCTGCGAAGCCGCTGGCCTCCGTCCGCCGAGGACGTTTCGGCCGAGTCCCCCGCCCGCGCGCCTCGCAGCAACGATCCAAAGCAAGTGCGGCCGGGGCGTACCTCGGCCCCAAGCGCAACGGCCCGCGCTGCCACGCATCCGCCCATGATCCGCGTTCCCGCCGCCGTTCTCGATCAAGTCACCGCGACCTACGGGGCGTATTTCGAACCCGTGTCGCGGGTGCCCGCTCGCAAGCTCGCATCCGACGTACTCGACGAAGAGAAGGTCCACGATCAGGTGGCGCTTCTCTGCAAGACGCTCGGGATCGACGCCGCTTCGCTGCGCGGCAAGCGCCTGCTCGAAGTGGGCAGCGGCTTCGGGATCTTCGTCGCGGTGACGCGCACCGCGTACGGGATGGAGAGTTTCGGACTGGAGCCCGCCGCTTCGGGCTTCGACACCTCGTACCAGATCAGCCGCGAGATCGTCGCGAGCTACGGGCTCGACACGGACGTGATCCGCAACGCGCGTGGTGAAGCGATCCCGTTCCCCGACGATCACTTCGACCTGCTGTTCTCCTCGACCGCGCTCGAACACGCGGAGAATCCCGAGCGCGTGCTGGACGAATCGCTGCGCGTGCTGAAGCCCGGCGGCTGCCTCCACTTCGTGTTCCCGAACTACGGCTCGTTCTTCGAGGGCCACTACGCCCTACCCTGGATCCCGTACCTGCCCCATTTCCTGGCGCGGCTCTGGGTGCGGCTCTGGGGACGCGACCCGGCCTTCGTCGACACGCTCCAGTTCACCCACTATTTCCGCACGCGGCGCTGGCTCGCGCAGCGCGACGACATCGACCTCGTGTCGCTGGGCGAGGAGATCTTCGAAGAGCGGATGCAGCAGCTGGCGCTGAAGGAATGGGGCGGCCTCGGCCGCGTCCGGCGCGCGCTCGAGATCGCCGACCGGCTGCGCCTGGTTCCCCTCATCAGCTGGCTCTGTCTGCGCACGAAGTCCTTCGATCCGATCGTGCTGACGCTGCGCAAGCGCGCGCTCGCAGCGCCACCGCGCACCGACGACAACCAGCAGATCTACGACACGCATTGGCCGCAGTGGTCGGACATGAAGCGCTACGGCCCCTCCAGTCGCTGGTTGCGCGCGCTGATCGGGGATCTCGTCGACGGACCGCTGCGGGGTGTCGCGATCGAACGCGTGCTCGATTTCGGCTGCGGCGAGGGATCCACCACCGAGTACCTGGCGTGCAAGCTGCCGGGTGCGCGCGTCCTCGGCGTCGACCAGTCGGGCAGCGGCATCGACAGCGCGAAGTCGACGTACGGCGCGCCGAACCTCGAGTTCCGTCACGAGCCCAGCGACGTCGAGTTCGGCGACGCCCGCTTCGACCTGGTCACCTGTTTCGAAGTGCTCGAGCACGTCGAAGACTGGCAGGCGCTCGCCCGCCGCCTGGCGGGCGCGACCTCGCGCTACCTGCTGGTGTCGTTCCCGACCGGAAGAATGCGCGGCTTCGAGGTGAACGTCGGCCACCTGCGCAACTTCAGGCCCGGCGAGTTCGAGTCGTTCCTGGAGCGGCAGGGCTTCCGCGCGGTTCAGCTCTACTACGCCGGCTTCCCGTTCTACTCGCCGCTGTTCCGCGACCTCTGCCAGCTGACCAACAGCGGCGGCAATGCGCTGACGACGGGCCGCTACTCGTTCTTGCAGCGGCGGCTCAGCGACCTGATCTTCGTTGCGTTCCGCTACCTGTCGACCCGGAAGCGGTGCGGCGACCAGTTCTGCGGGCTCTTCGAGCGCGCGGCGTCCGTCGCAGCGAGATGATGGCGGCCGGCGCAGAGCATCGCGCGGGCGACCGCGACACCGCGTTGCAATCGGCCCGATCGCTCCAGGCGTTCCGCTGGATGTGTCTGTGTCTGGCCCTCGCCTGGCTGCTCGCGGTGAGCATGGCGGTGGTGAGCGCCGTCGACGCGCACCCGGACGAGGCCCAGCACATCGCGGCGGGCACGTACTACCTGACGCAGTGGCTGCCGCCGGGCGCCGACGAGGCGGCGCTGCTGCCGTCGCTGTCGCACTACGGCTACACGTATCTCGGTGACGTCGACGTGAGCTACTTCCTGGCGGGCAAACTCGCGAGCCTGCTTCCCGCGATCGCGCCCTACGAACACCTGCGCTTCCGGGTGTTCAACCTCCTGCTCTTCCTGGTGCTGATCGCCGTGTACGCCGCCCGGCGCGACTTGTTCTCGCCGCTCGTGCTGCTGCTGCTCACGCCGCAACTCTGGTACGTGTTCTCTTACTTCAACAACGACGGCCTGCCGCTCTTCCTGGCGCTGCTCCTCGCGGACGCCGCGTTCGGATCGCGCGGCCGCGTCGCCGGGGCGCTTTCCGGACCCTGGCGTCCGGCTTCGCTGCTTCCGCTGCTCGGCAGCGGCGTCCTGCTCGGGTTGCTCGTCCTCACCAAGTCGAACTATCTGCCCGTCGTCGGCTTCGTGGTCTTCGTCGCGCTCTGGCGGGCATTCGGGTTGACGGCCGCGGTGATCCCCGTGGCGAGCGCTGGTCCCTACCTCGCCCACGCGCGCGGCTTCGGCGCGATCCCGCCCGGCGTCGCGCGCGTGGCGCTCGCGCTCGGCGTCGCGACGCTTGCGAGCGTCGCCGCGCTGCGGGCGTGGCGCTCGCGGCCGACGCGGACTGCAATGGCGCGCGCGGCCGTCGTGCTGCTCGCGGCCTTCGCGGTCGCGGCGCCGCCGCTCGCCTACGACCGCATCGCGAACGACGCCGGACCGCAGAAGGCGTCCGCGTTGAGCGCGATCGCCGAGAAGCACGCCGATCCCGCGTACCGGCCTTCCGAGGCGTCCCGCGCCGAGTCTTTTTTCGGCCTGCGCCTGCGCGACAAGGGCGTGGCGCTGCACGAACTCCTGCTCCCGCCGTGGAATTGGCCGATCCAGACCCAGAAGTCCTTCACGGGCTACTACGGCTACATGACGATTCACGGACCCGCGGCCTACTACATCGCGATGTTCGCGTTGCACCTGTTGCTGCTCGCCTACGTGTCCCGGGCCATTCTCGTGCGCGGCGAGCCTACGGAGCGCTGGCTGCTCGCGTTCGCGGTCGCGTTCTCGGCGGGCGTCGTCTTGCTGTCGTTCTACCACTCCTGGTTCAATGATTTCCAGGCGCAGGGGCGTTACCTGTTCCCCGTGTTGGCGCTCCTCGCGATCCCGTTCACGCGCTCGGGCGGGCACTTGCGCGCGCGCTTCGTCCCGGCGCTGCTGGGCACGCTGTTCGTGCTGTCGGCCTCCTCGTTCGTATTCGTCGGCCTGCGCAAGATTCCCAAGGTCCTCGGCCCGTAGTCCCATGCAATTCGACTTCGGACAGAACTGGCAGGACTTCGCGCGCGCCGCGCTGACGCGCGATCGCGTCGAGCGAGCCCAGCGGGAGTTCGCGGCGCTGCTGGAAGGCGTGCCGCTCGAGAAGGCGAGCTTCCTCGACATCGGATTCGGCCAGGGGTTGAGCCTGCTCAGTGCGGCGCGCCGCGGATGCCGCGTCTTCGGTTGCGACATCAACCCCAAGTGCCGGGACGCGCTGCGGACGAGCGCCGCCTGGTTCCCCGAAGTGAAGCTGGACGCCATCCCGATCGTCGTCGGCTCGATCCTCGACGGCGGCGTGGTGCGCGAGCTGGGCGCGGCGGCCGAGTCGGGCGGCGGCCGCTACGACGTGGTCCACTCGTGGGGCGTGCTGCATCACACCGGGAACATGCGCGTCGCGATTTGCAACGCGGCGTCGCTGGTCCGCCCGGGCGGTCATCTCGTGCTCGCCATCTACAACCGGCACTGGTCGAGCCCCGCCTGGACCGGCGTCAAGTGGCTCTACTGCAAGGCGCCCCGCTGGCTCCAGCGCACGATGGTGTATGCGTTCATGCCGGTCATCTGGCTGGCGAAGCAGTGGGTCACCGGGCGCGACCCCACGCACCAGGAACGCGGCATGGACTTCTACTACAACGTGATCGACTGGGTCGGCGGCTACCCGTACGAGTACGCGTCGATCGCGGAGCTGCGCGCACTCGTCGAGCCACTCGGCTTCGAGTGCCTGCGCTCGCGCCCGGCGGAAGTGCCCACCGGCTGCAACGAGTTCGTGTTCCGGCGGCTGTGAGCGGCGCTCATCGCGCCGCCCCGCCGGCGATCGGAACGTCACCCGCCGTGTAGATCCAGTACTCCTCTTCCTGCTTGAAGTCGTCGAGCGGAGCCGCCGTGCGATGGCGCAGCGTGAGGCCGAGCGCCGCAGGGTCGTCGATCGGCTTGCTGGTGAGGAACACGATCGGCCGCGGCTCCGGGAAGCGGGCGCGTGTCTGGAGGAACGCATCGGGTTCTGTCGTCACGAGACCGCGCACGTAGGCGCCGTTCCAGGGCATGTAGCTGCCGAACGCGTCGTGGCCCGGGTAGTAGAACGTGGCGATCGGGAGATACGGGAGCACGGCTTCGCCGGTCGTGGCCGGGTGCGCCGCCACCACGGCGGACCCGAGGTCGAGGCTGCGCACGAACTCGGCCGCCTCGAACGAAGCGGAGAACGGCTCGTCGTAATCGAGTCCGCTGCGGTTGACGCCCGACTTGAGATGCGAGAGCGCCGAGAACGCGAACAGCAACAGCAGGACCGATCGACGCGGCACACGCCGCGAGACGTCGCCCTCCTCGAGCCACACGGCGGCCGTCGTCGCGAGCCAGAGGAAGCCGGCGTGCCGCAAGAACCCGCTGTAGACCGTCAGGAAGAAGGTGACTAGCCCGACGGCGCTCCAGAGCATGAACGCGAACACCTCGCGGCGGGGACGCAGCGCGAGGACGATCCAGATCAGCGACACCGCCCCGAGACAACCGCCCGGAAGCCGCGAGAAGGATGGGAAGAATGCATCGCGCAGCAGACTGAGTAGAACCCGCTCGACGCGGAACTCGCGCTCGATGAGCTGCGGGTCGTCGGGGGGCAGCAGGATCCAGATCGCGAGCAGTCCTCCCGCGATGGCGATCGCCATCCCGAGCGCCATCGCGCGAGTCGACACCGGTGCTCCGGATGGCCGCGCCCGCCAGGTTTCGAGGATCCAGAAGAAACCGAGCCCCGCCGCCAGCACGAGGCTGTGCGCGTTGGTGTTCGCGAGGAGCGCGATCAGCAAGCCGGTCAGCAGCGGCCGCGGTCGACGCGCGCCGAGCACGGCGCACGTCGCCATCAGCAGCGTGAACGAGAGCCCGTAGCTGCGCGCCACGACGCCGTACTCGTGGAGCGGCAGCACGCCGAACGGGAACAACAGCTTCAACAACAGCGGCAGCCGCGCGTAGCGCAGGAAGATCGCAACGCCGATCGACACGATCGCGACGTTCAGGAGGTTGATGCTCACGTACGGCAGGCCGGCGCGCGCCAGCGGCGTCACCAACAGGTGCCAGAGGCCGGGTGTGCCGGAGTGCTTCAGGAAGCTCAACCACGCGGAAGGCGCGGCGTCGCGAGCGAAGAGCCAGACGTCCGCCTCGTCGCGCCACGGCTCGTGATGGGCGACGACCCCGAGCAGAATGGCGAGCTGCGCGACCCAGACGGCGACGAGCAGCGCCCGCTCGCTGCGCGCGCTCGGCCGGCCGCGCCTCACCACTGCCGCGTCTCGATCGCGACGCTGCGGGCGGCTGCGCGGAGCACCCGCGCGGGCAGTCGCGGCAGATCGCCCAAGATCCACAGCTCGGTGAAGCGCTTGAAGGGATCGCGGCGCTGCTTGCGGATTCGCCGCGCACCGCGCACGACACCCATGCGATCGCCGCGCATGCCCAGCGCGAGCAACTCGCGCGGCGACTCGGGACTCACCCACCAAATCCCGCCGCCGCCGTCGAGTACGCCCCATGCTTCGCCGACTAGCGACTCCGGCAACTCGCTCCCCCGCGCGCTGCGCGTCGCGAGCAGCACCTGCCGGCGC
>JAGSPS010000208.1 GCA_018262315.1 Deltaproteobacteria bacterium
GCGGTCGCTGGCCGCGCCGTCCGGTGCGTCGAGGATCGCAGAATCGAACACGGGCGAGTTCACCTGGATCACCGCGGGTCCTCCAGCGCGAGGCGCGTGGCGTGGAGTCGGCGCGCGGCGCGGACGCGCGATCGGCGGGCACTGTGCAAGCCCTCGTTTGTGATGGCCTGGGAATCTTGGGGCGTGAGCGCCCGCAGCCGTCAGCGCGGCGCGAGTTCGTAGTCGGCGGGATCGAAGTGGCGGGCGCGCAACACGTACTCTGCGGCGAAGCCCGGGTACAGCGCGTGGTTGCTGCCGTCCTTCGAGAGGTACCAGCTGTTGCAGCCGGTGGACCAGACCATGTGCTTCATGCGGCCCTGGATGCCGGCGTTGTAGCGATCCTGCACGGGCTGGCGGACGTCGACCCACTTGTAGCCTCCGCGGCGCAGCTTCTGGATCGCACCGAGCACGTGGGCGATCTGCGCTTCGGTGTAGACGAGCACCGAGGTGTGTCCCGGACCTGTGTTGGGGCCCATCAGGATGAACCAGTTCGGGAAGCCCGAGACGGTCATGCCCTTGTAGGCGACCGCACCGTCTCGCCATACTTCGTCGAGCTTGCGCCCACCGCGGCCGGTGATCGGAAAGGGCGCTGACGCGAGCCCGAGCGCGAATCCGGTGGCGAGCACGAGTGCGTCCAGCTCGTGGAGCCTGCCGTCCGCGGTCCGGATGCCTTCCGGCACGATTTCCTCGATCGGCTCCGTCACCAGCTCGACGTTCTCGCGCTCGAAGCTCGCCCAGTACTCGTCGGACACCAGGATGCGCTTGCAGCCGAACTGGAACTGCGGCGTCAGCTTCTCGCGGAGCAGCGGGTCCTTCACCTGCGCGCGAAGGTGCGCCATCGAAAGCCGCTCGCCGATCGCCGACAGGCGCGGCGCATCGAGGAAGATCATCGGTCCCCAGAACTCGCTCGTGAGGTACTGGAGGAAGCGGCTCGCGTGCAACAAGGCCGGGAAGCGCGCGTAGAGCCGTCGCGCGCGCTCCGAGTAGCGTTTGTCGCGCTTCGGCACGACCCACGCGGGCGTGCGCTGGAAGACGGCGAGTTGCGCGACCTGCTGCGCGATCGACGGCACCACCTGCACCGCGCTCGCGCCCGTGCCGATCACGCCGACGCGCTTGCCCGGGAGCTCGTAGGCGTGGTTCCAGCGCGCGGTGTGGAAGAGTTCGCCGCCGAAGCTCGGGAGTCCCTTGATGTCGGGCAGCGCGGGATCGACGAGGCCGCCGACGGCCGACACCACCACGCGCGCCGTGAAGCGGTCGCCCTTGTCCGTGGTGAGCGTCCAGTTGCCCTGCTTCTCGTCGAAGCGGGCCGCGATGATCGCGGTGCCGAGCCGCAGGTGCGAGCGCAGCTGCCACTTCTCGACGACGCCGAGCAGATGGTTCTGGATCTCCTCCGACGGTGAGAAACGATGCGTCCAGCCGGGGTTCTGCTCGAAGGAGAGCGAGTACGCGTGCGACGGCACGTCGCAGGCAGCACCCGGGTAGGTGTTGTCGCGCCAGGTGCCGCCGATCTCGCCGGCGCGCTCGAAGATCGTGAAGGAGTGGATGCCGGCCTTCGAGAGCTGGATGGCGGTCCCGATCCCCGCGAAACCGGCGCCGATGATCGCGATGGGAAACTCGGTGTGGGGGTCGGTCATCGGAGGCTCCTGGCGGCGGACGACGCCCCGACTCGATACCGAGTCGCGGCGCCGCGCGCAGCCGCCCCGCCTCTGCGTTTCCGCCTACTTCGTGCAGGGGCCGATGGAATCGCCGTGGCGCAGATGCGCGTCCACCGCTGCCTCTCCCACCCAGATCGAATGCCGGTTGCTGGGATTGCCCGGCGGTACGTGGCAGATCTCCTGCTGCACTTCGCACGCATTCGTGGAGTCGATCGAAGCGCCATTCACCGCTGCATCGCATGCGTTGTCGTATGTCTCGCCGTCGCAGCCGCAGACCGGAGTGATGACGAGGGGGCAGACCTCGGGCCGCGGCGCGCAGAGGCCTACGCCTCCGCAGTCGCCGATGTGCTTGCGGCAGAACGAACCCGGGTCGCAGTCCGATTCGAGGTTACAGACCACGGGAGCCGGCTCGCATTCGCCCTCGGCCTTCACCGAGACGCCGGCTCGGGAGGCCGCACACTCGTTCGAGTAGGTCTTCCCGTCACAGCCGCAAACCGGAGCAAAGTTCTCGGTGCAGATCTCCGGACGCGGGCTGCACACGCCACCGTTGTCGCCGCAGACACCCTGTCGCTTGCGGCAGAACTCGTCGTTCTGGCAGTCGTCGTTGCTCTGGCATTGCAGCGGCGGAGCGTCACATGCCCCCGGTTGCCCGAGCGGGACACCCGCGGCACGCCGCTCGCAGTCGTTCGAGTAGGTCGTGCCGTCGCATCCACAGACCGGATTGATCTCGTCCGTGCAGACCTGGGGGATCTCCTCGCAGGTTCCGGCTGCAAACGCGTTGCAGCCGGCAGGCAGCTCGCAGAACTCGCCGTCGTTGCACGCGATGCCTTCTCGGCCGCCGCACTCGGGCGCGGGACATGCTCCCGGCTCCACGGCCCCAGCCTCGGCACAGCGCGCCTCGCAGCGGTTCACGTAGGTTCGACCGTCGCTGGCGCACACGGGCGCCAGCACCCCATCGCAGTCGCAGCGCTCGAGCGCGCTGATGCGCTTGCCGTAATCGGTGAGGATCCTGGCCAGATACGGGAAGAGGTCTCCGCCCGATTCCGAGCACTTCGTGACGCCAAGGGACCCAACCGAAACCACGAGCAGCGCGAGTAGCGTGGAGGCGGCGTTGCGGCGCATCATGGGGTGGCCTCTCGGGGAGTTCTCACACCATAAGTCCGGAATGGAAGCTCAGTCAATCCCTTCGCGCAGCGTGTCGTCTTCGCGACACGGATCAGCGACTCGCGACGTCGGCCCTGCCCGCGTTCAGACGTGAGTGGCGCCGGCCGTAGCCGAAATAGATGGCGAGTCCGAGCGCCATCCAGACCAGGAGTCGCGCCCAGGTGTCGACGGGCAGGCCGACCATCAGGTAGCCACACGACAGTACGCCGGCGATCGGCACAAAGGGCACGAACGGCGCGCGGAACGGCCGGCGAATCTCGGGATCGGTGTAGCGGAGCACCAGCACGCCGCCGCAGACGATCGCGAACGCCAGCAGGGTGCCGATCGAGACCAGTTCGCCGAGCAGGCCGATCGGCAGCAACCCTGCGAACCCCATCGCGACGCCGCCGGTCAGCAGCGACGCCACCCACGGCGTGCGGTAGCGCGGGTGCACGTTGCCGAAGATCGGCGGCAGCAGGCCGTCACGCGCCATCGTGAACAGGATGCGCGGCTGGCCGAGCAGCATCACCAGGATCACCGACGAGAGTCCGGCGACGGCGCCGATCTTCACGATCGGGCGCAGCCACGCGAGACCCGGCCCCGCGGCGTCGATGCCGACGGCGATCGGGTCGGGCACGTCGAGCGCGTGGAAGTCGACGATGCCGGTCAGCACCAGCGCGACCGCGATGTAGAGCACCGTGCAGATCGCGAGCGAGCCGAGGATGCCGATCGGCATGTCGCGCTGTGGGTTCTTCACTTCCTGCGCGGCGGTCGATACCGCGTCGAAGCCGATGTAGGCGAAGAAGATCACGCCCGCGCCGCGCACCACACCGCCCCAGCCGAAGCGTCCGTCGCCCTCGGCGGGGGGGATGAAGGGAACCCAGTGGTCGGCGTTCACGTACAGCACACCGAACGCGATGAAGGCCAGGATCACCGTCATCTTGATTGCGACGATCACGTTGTTGAAGCGCGTCGATTCCCGGATGCCGATCACGAGCAGGATGGTGGCGAGTCCGACGATCACCATCGCGGGCACGTTCAGCACCGCGCCCGTCGAGGTCCAGCCCTCGGTGAAGATGCGCCACACGTTCCAGCCGGCGTCCGGCGACGCGGTGTGCGTGTAGGGCGCCGACGCCCAGCGCGCTGGAATCTCGATGCCGAAGTCTCTCAACAACGAGACCACGTAACCCGACCAGCCGACCGCGACGGTAGACGCCGCGAAGAGATACTCGAGGATCAGATCCCAGCCGATGATCCACGCGAACAGCTCGCCGAGCGTCGCGTAGCCGTAGGTGTAGGCCGAGCCCGCCATCGGGATCATCGCGGAGAACTCCGCGTAGCAGAGACCTGCAAACGCGCAGGCGATGCCAGCCAGGATGAACGAGTAGACGATCGCCGGGCCGGCGTACTTGGCCGCGGCTTGTCCCGTCAACACGAAGATCCCGGCCCCGATGATCGCTCCGATGCCGAGCGCGGTGAGATTCACGGGCCCGAGCACGCGGTGAAGGCTGCTCGAGGCGGCCTCGGCCTGGAGCTGAACGATCGGCTTGCGCCGAAAGAGACTCATGCACCCCCCAACGAGACGGGGCGCATCCTATCACCTGGAGCGGCGTGGAAGGTACAGATCCGTGACCGTTCCGGCGGCGACTTCGGCGGCGAGGCCGATGGTTTCGCCGAGTGTCGGGTGCGGGTGCACGGTGAGTGCGATGTCTTCGGCGTCGGCGCCGAGCTCGATCGCGAGCGCGCATTCTCCGATCAAGTCGCCGGCGTGCGGGCCGACGATGCCGGCGCCAACCAGCCTCTTGGTGTCCTTCGCGAACAGCAGCTTGGTCATTCCCTCGCTGCGACCCATGCCGAGCGCGCGCCCGCTCGCGGCCCACGGGAAGCGCGCGACATCCACTTCGATCTTCTGCGCGCGCGCATCGCTCTCGGTGACGCCGACCCACGCCACCTCGGGATCGGTGTACGCAACCGACGGGATCGCGCGCGCGTCGAAGGCGACGCGCAGATCGCACGCGGCCTCCGCGGCGGCCTTGCCCTCGTGGCTCGCCTTGTGCGCGAGCAGCGGCGCGCGCGCGACGTCGCCGATCGCAAAGACGTGCGGGAGATTCGTCGCCAGCCGTTCGTCCACTGCGACGAAGCCGCGCTCGCCGACGCGAATGCCCGCGGCTTCGGCGCCGATGCGGTCGCCATTGGGCCTGCGGCCGACGGCGACGAGCACGCGGTCGAAGAGATCTCCGGCGGGCGCCTTCTCGCCCTCGAACGCGACGAGCAGTCCGTCGGCGCGCGCTTCGACGGCCGTCACCTTCGTGCGCAGGTGGATCGCGGCGAGGCGCGGCTCGAGTCGCCGCTGCAGCGGGCGCACGAGATCCGGGTCGGGCCCCGGCATCAAGCGATCGAGTGCCTCGACGATCGTCACGTCTGCACCGAGCGCCTCGTACACCGTCGCGAGTTCGAGGCCGATGACGCCGCCTCCGACCACCAGCAGGCGCTGCGGAACGACGTCGAGCGCGAGCGCAGAGGTCGAATCGAGTACGCGCGGGTCGTCGGGGAAGTCGGGGAGCTGCACCGCACGCGACCCCGCGGCGACGATCGCGCGCGCGAACTCGATCGCGACGCTTCCCTCCGCGGTCGCGACGTCGAGCCGCTGCGGTCCCGCGAAGCTTCCCGTGCCGGTGACGACGCGCACGCCGCGCTGCTCCGCCATCTTGGCGAGCCCGCCGCCGAGCTGCGCGACGACCGCGTCCTTGCGCGCGCGCAGTTTCGCGAGGTCGAGCTTCGGCGCACCGAAATCCACGCCCGCTTCGGCGAGGTCGCGTGCGGCTGCCATCACCTCGGCGACGTGCAGCAGCGCCTTCGACGGGATACAGCCGACGTTGAGGCAGATGCCGCCGAGCGCGGGGTAGCGCTCGACGAGCACCACGCTGCGTCCGAGATCCGCCGCTCGGAACGCGGCGCTGTAGCCGCCGGGCCCGGCGCCGAGCACGACGACGTCGGCGCGCAGATCCGCCATCAGAGCAGGATGCGCCGCAGGTCGGCGAGCAGCGCGGCGAGCCG
>JAGSPS010000209.1 GCA_018262315.1 Deltaproteobacteria bacterium
AGCACGAAGAGACGCGCGGCTTCGCGCTCGGGCGCCGGCGTCTGGGCGATGCGCGACGGCGGCAGCGTGTAGTCGAAGTCGTCGAGCGAGAGCGTCACGGCGCCGTGCCGCTCTGCACCAGAGCAGCGCGCAGCGCGGGCGCGTCGGCGATCGCATCGTACGAGAAGAGCGCGACGCCGGCGGGATGCGCGGCGAGCGCCAGCTCGCGCTGGACGCGGGCGCGCATCGGGTCGCTCGCGAAGAGCCAGGCGCCGAGGCCGAGCCAGACGCGATCGCCGCCCACACCGCCCACGCTCGCCGCGGCGAGATAGCGCAGCAGGCGGTCGTCGCTCGTGTACGCCATCGGCACCGCGAAATCGAGAAGCCGCGCCTCGAGCCAGCCGCGCCAGTCCTGGAAGATCGAGAGGTAGGCGCGGTCGGCGTAGGCCCAGACGGCCGCCGACACTTCGATCGCCGGCTTCGCGTTGCGTGCGGCGGCGCCCACGCGGCGCACCACGTCGGTCACGCGCTCCCGCCTCCAGTCGTCGAAGCGATCGGCGTTGGCGAGCGAATCGCCGAGCGGTGCGGCGAGTCCCGTCTCGCGCTCGAAGCGCGCGCGCGAGGCGGCGCCGTAGCCGAAGTCGAGCCCCACGCCGAAACGCGATCCCGGCGCGAAGGGCAACACGTCGGGATGACGGATGTAGTCGAGGTGGACGCCGTCGAGCGTCGGATGGCGGGCGACGAGTTCCGCGACGAGCGCGGTGAGC
This sequence comes from Deltaproteobacteria bacterium, assembly GCA_018262315.1. Lineage (GTDB taxonomy): Bacteria > Myxococcota_A > UBA9160 > UBA9160 > PR03 > PR03. The sequence goes on from JAGSPS010000209.1 coordinate 747, forward strand.
ATCTCCGCCACGCTCGGCGCCGCCGGGTCGAGCCAGACCTGGCGCGTGCCCATCCGGTAGAAGGCGCGATCCGGCGCCGGCACTTCGAGGTCCGGGTAGCTGAGCACCGAGCGGCCGCGCCGATCGACCTGCACGGAGTCGGGGCCGAGCCGCGCGAGCATCGCGGCGCTGCGGTTCTCGGAGAGCGAGAGCGCATTGATCCAGGCGTGCACGCGCAGGCCGTTTGCGTGCGCGGCATCGAGGAGCTGGGCGAGGGCGTCGACGCCCAGGCGATCGCGCACGCGGCGGTGCGGGGTGGCGTCGGCGATCGCCGACTCGAACCACGAGCGGCCGCCGCGGTAGACCTGCACGAAGAGATCCGTCGATCCGAGCGCCCGCGCGTCGGCGATGAGCCTCGGAATGCGCGAGGGATCATCGAGCACGCGCACCGAGCCTTCGCACGGAACCCAGAGGCCCTGTCGCGCTGCGCCGGGCGCACGCGCAGCCGCGGCGGGCACCGGAGCTTCACCCTGCGCGGCGTTCGAGCCGAGCCCCAGCACGAGTGCCAGGCACATGACGAACGACCTGGCGTGGACGCGAAGCGGCTGCAAGGCGCGCGGAAGCTATCGGACGGCCACGATGCGGACAACGCGCGCCGCGCGCGCTGACAGCCCGAGCGCGCAGCGCGTTGACAGGGCAGGGCGCTCGTTCACACTCGCGCGCGATGAAAAGGCCTGGACAGCGCAGCGCGCGCGCGTGGGCGGCCAGCGCGTGCGCGCTCGCCGCCGCCGCCCTGCTCGCGCACAACGCCGGAGCCGAGACGGCGAGCGCGGCCGAACCCGAGACGCGGGCGTTGGCGGCGTTGCGCGCGGCTGCCGATGCGCAGGCGCACGGTGACGACGCCGGCGCGGCGTCGCGCTTCGACGCGGTGGCTTCGCGATTCCCGGAACTCGCGGACCACGCCGCGGCCCTTGCCGCGCAAGCGTGGCTCGCCGCGAAGCGCGCGCCCGAAGCGGAAGCGTCGGTGCGCCGTGCACTCGAACGCGTACCCGAGTCGGCCGTCGGCGCGGTTCTCTTCGATGCACTGGCGCGCGCGCGGCTCGCCCGGGGCGATGCGGCGGGGGCACGCGCCGCGTGGCGTGAAGCACTCGCGCGCGGCCCCGGCGAAGGAGCCGCCGCGACGCGGCTGGCACTCGCCGAGTCACTCGCGGGTGCCGAGGAGATCGACCTCGCGGCGAGCGAAGTGCGAACGGTCTGGGTCGATGCGGCCGGCCGCGCGGAAGGCGACCAGGCCGGGCGCCAACTCGCCGCGCTCGAAGCGCGCGCGGGTCGCCCGCTGCGAGGCGCCGCCGATTGGGTCCGCCGCGGCGACCAGCTCTTCGAGCGCCAGCGCACCGAGAGCGCGCTGGCCGCCTACGAATCCGCGCTCGCGACGGGGATCGATGGCGCAGACCGAAGCCGCGCGCAGCGGCGCCGCGCGGACTGCCTGTTCCGCCTGCGCCGCTACCGCGAGGCCGAGTCCGCCTTTGCGGCGCTCGGCGACGATCCCGACGCGCGCGTGTGGCGGGCGCGTTCGCTCGCGCGCGCGGGCCGCGTCGACGAGGCGATCGCGCAGCTCGACGGGATCGGCGGCGAAGCGCTCGGCGCATCCTCCGCCTGGGCGCGCTATCTCGCCGGCCTGCTATACGAAGGCCGCGGGAAGGACGAGCGGGCGCGTGCGCTCTTCGCGGCGTCGCTCGACGGCGCCGACGAGAAGGTGGCGGCGCAGGCGCTCTGGCGTCTCGGTTGGAACGCCTACACCAGCGGCGATCGCGACGTGGCGCGGCAGCGCTTTCGCACGCTGGTCGCCCGCTACACGGATCCGCTGGACCGGCTCGCGGCGCGCTACTGGGCGGCTCGCTCGTTCGAGGGGGAAGACGCTGCACAGGCGCGCCGCGAGTTGTCCGAGATCGCCGCGGAGTATCCGTTCAGCTATTACGGCTGGCGGGCTGCGGCACGCAGCGAAGCGACGACGCGCGCGCAGCCCCGCGCGCCGATCGCCGATGGCGATGCGGCGCTCGGGGAGCGGGATCTGTTCGCTGCGCGCGTGCTCGTCGGGGCTGGACTCCACGACGCGGGATTGCGCGCGCTGCAACCACTCGCCGCCCGCGCGGCGAACGTGGACGATCGCATCGCGGTCGGGCGGCTGTACGTCGCGGCGGGCGATTTCCACCGCGCGCAGGCGCTGGTGGTCGAGGCGTACGCAGAGCCGCTCGCGCGCGGCGTGGCGCCGGGGCAGGAGCCGTTGTGGCAGCTCGCCTGGCCCGACGCGTTCGCGGCCGAGCGCCGCCGCGCGCAACCGGCCGGCGCGCAGATCGACCCCTGGTTCGTCGCGTCGATCCTGCGCGAGGAGAGCGGCTACCAGCCCGGCGCGGTGTCGGTGAGCGGCGCGCTCGGGCTCTTGCAGCTGATGCCCGACACGGCGACGCGTCTCGCGCGCGATGCAGGGATTGGCGACTTCTCACCGCCGCAGCTGCTGCGCCCCGAGCTGAACCTGCGCCTCGGCACGCTCTACCTCGATCGCCTCTCGCGGCGCTTCGACGGCGCGCTCGAAGCGGTTGCGGCGAGCTACAACGCGGGCCCCGACTCCGTCACCGGCTGGCGGAGCGGCCCTGCGCGTCCCGCCGACGAGTGGGTCGAAGCGATTCCCTATGACGAGACACGCGGCTACGCGAAGCGCGTGCTGCGCAGTTATCACGTCTACCGGACGCTCCATCCGTGAAGCAGGGCAGGGCGGCACCCGCCGACTTCGATCTCGTGGGCATCGGGCAGTGCTCGATCGACCACGTCTGCCGCGTCGACGGGATTCCGAGCATCGGCGGCAAGGCTGCGATGCTCGGCTACGACCTGTTGCCGGGCGGGCAGGTGGCGACCGCGATGCTCGCCGCCGCGCGACTCGGTCTGCGCACGGCCTACGTGGGCTCGGTGGGAGGCGACGCCATCGCGGAGTTCGTGCTCGCTCCGCTCGCGGAGGCCGGCGTCGATCTCGCCGGCGTGCGACGCGTTCCCGGCGCCACGACTCGGCTCGCCGTGATTCTCGTCGATCTCGCCAGCGGCGAGCGCACGGTGCTCGGCCATCGCGATTCGCGCCTGCAACTGACCGCCACCGACGTGCCCGCGGCGCGCATCGAGGGCGCGCGCGGTCTGCTCGTGGATGCGGAGGATGCCGCCGTGTCGCGCGAGGCGGCGATCGTGGCGCGACACGCCGGCATTCCGGTCGTGGCGGACGTGGATGCGCCGGGCCCCGGCGTCGAGGCGCTGCTCGAGGCGGTCGATTTTCCTCTCGTCTCGCGGTCGTTCGCCGAAACGATCTCCTCGGATGGAACGGTTCGGGGTGGCCTCGACCGTCTCGTGCACTTCGGCGCCCGGATGGCGGTCGCGACGCTCGGCGATCGCGGCTGCCTGGCGCGGGTCGGCGATCGCGAGATCGCGAGCCCCGCGTTTCCGATCGCGCCGCGCGACACGACCGGCGCGGGCGATGTCTTCCACGCGGCGTTCGCGTGGGGCCTCCTCGAAGGATTTTCGGGCGAACGACTCCTGCGCACCGCGAACGCCGCAGCGGCTCTTGCGTGTCGCGGCCTCGGGGCGCAGGGCGACCTCCCGACGCGAGCAGAACTCGAGGCGTTCCTCCGAGAGAGAGAGCCAGGCCCCTGGCGTGACCCCGACCTTCGATCTTGAAGCGCCGGCGCACGCGCGGGCGCGGAGGTCGGGTCATGGATCGCAGACGAGGGCAGGCGGGCGGCGTTCTGGTGCTGGTGCTGCTCGGGATCGCCGCACTCGCGGCGGCCGGCGGGTGGAACTACCGGCGCAACCTCGAAGCGGAGCAGCGCGCCGCGTCGGCGCGACCGCTACACGGCTATTCGACGGCCGATCTCGAGGCGCTTGCCGACGCGTATCGGCAGGAGATCGCCGCGCACGCCGGTCGCTACGCGTCGCAGAAGAGCCAGCGCGCCGAGGCGCGCGATCGCGCCTACTTCGACGAGCAGGTACACGAGTTCGAGAAGGTGCAGAAGCACAGCGCCCGGGTGCGCGAAGCGGGCGCAGAAGTGTCGGTTCGCGAAGCCGAGCTGGCGCGAGTCGAAGCGGAGCTGCGCGCGCGGGGCGCCGTCGAGAGCGACCTCGACCGCCAGCTGCGGCTGCTCTTTACGTTCTGAGCGCCGTCACTCCTCTTCGGGGCCGCTGAACGGCTCGTCTTCTTCGAACTCGCCGGGGGGGAAGAGTTCTTCGTCGGGCTCGTCGGTTTCGGTGCGCACGCCGAGATCGATGTCCTCCTGATAGCGGACCGTCCCGTCGTCCTCGTCCTCGAGCAGGGGCGCCATCGGGCGCGGCTGCTTGCGAGGCGCCGGGGCCGGCGGAGTCGGCGCGACCTTGGGCCGCTCGCGCTGATCGGCGTTGCATTTCGGGCACAGCGGCACCGGCTTGTTCAAGTCGTAGAATTTCGCGGCGCAGCGAAAGCAGGTCCATTTGACGCCGAGCTTCGTGGCTGCGGCCGTGCCGGCCTTCACCACCACGGTGCGCGCGCGCTTGCTCGGCCTCGCACGCTTCGTCGCGAGCGGGTGGGTGGGCGGGGCCGGCGGGGCTTTCTCCCGGGCGGCCGGCTTGCTCGGCGGAACCAGCGGCTTCGCGGGCTTCGCAGCGGCCTTCGGCGCTGCGACGCGCTTGGCGGGCGTCGCCTTCCTGGCGGCTGCGGGCTTCTTCGCGGCAGCGGGCTTCTTCGCCGCGCTCGTCGTCTTCTTCGCTCCGCCTGAACGGGCGCTCGATTTCTTCGCGGTCGCCATCATTTCGTCCTCGACGCGAGTACGAGACCCGCGTCCTGGGCGCGCCGGACGCCTGCGCGCACGTCTTCTTCTCCATCGACTCTCGAGTGATCGACCTCGACCCACTGATCCGCGGGCACCTCGACTCCAGCGGCGGCGAGCCAGCGCCGAGCCACCGCGTCGAGCGCTTCGCGCGCGGTCTGCGGCGAGTCGTTGCCTTCGGCGTTCTTCACGGGCGCGTACTCGTCGTCGCGCGCGACCTCGACCAGCGCCACGCTGCGAGCCGCCGGCAGTGCATCGAAGAGGAAGCGCTCGAGCTTGTGTCCGTTGGGCTCGGCCGGCTTCACGCTGCGG
>JAGSPS010000210.1 GCA_018262315.1 Deltaproteobacteria bacterium
ACCATCGCCTGCGTCGCAGCGAGTTCGGTGTCGATCGACGCGATGATCGGGATGCCGAAGGCGCCCGTCTTGCCCGAGCCGGTGCGCGCCTGCACGAACAGGTCGCGCTGCGCGAGCATGAACGGGATCACGGCGGTCTGGACTGGCATCAGCGACGTCCAGCCGAGCTCGCGGATGCCGGCGACGACGTCGTCGGGAAGAGCAGCCAAGACCTCGGAATCGGAAGGAGCGGTGGGTGACGCCGGAGCGGTTTCGGTTCCCGGCGCAGAACCATGTGAGGATTCAGACATTTGGCGCCGCAGGCTAGTGCTCGGAAAGGGCACGAGCAACCGCCGCGACCCGAGCCGATGCTCGTCCCGTCCCGCGTAGCGAGCCAACGGCGAGCGGCGAGGATCATGAGTTGCCCGCTACGTTGCGGCCATGTCGCGCATGCAGCCCGCCGAAGTCGAGCGGATCGCCGATCTCGCGCGCCTCGAACTCGACGCCGGCGAGGTCCAGCGCATGACCGCCGAACTCGACGATCGCTTCGCGACCGCCGCGCAGATGCGCGCCGACCTCGACGCCCGGCGCGTCGCGTCCGCGACGCTCGTGGAAACGGCGCTCGCGCGCGCCGAAGCGGCGGCCGGGCTCGGCGCCTTCGTGCACCTGCAACCCGAACGCGCGCGCACCGACGCCCGCGAAGCCGACGTGCGACGCGCACGCGGCGACCCGCGCTCGCGGCTCGACGGCATCCCGGTCGCGATCAAGGACCTGATGGTGCAGGAAGGCGAGCCTTGTACCTGTGCATCGCGGATCCTCGAGGGCTTCGTCGCGCCCTACCAGGGTACCGTCGTCGCAAAGCTGCGCGCCGCGGGCGCGGTGATCGTCGGCCGCACCAACATGGACGAGTTCGCGATGGGCTCGTCGACCGAGCACTCGGTCTACGGCGCCGCGCGCAATCCGTGGGATCCCACGCGCACGCCCGGCGGCTCTTCCGGCGGCTCGGCCGCGGCGGTCGCCGCGGGCATCGTGCCGATTGCGTTCGGCAGCGACACCGGCGGCTCGATCCGCCAGCCGGCGTCGCATTGCGGTGTGGTCGGCATGAAGCCCACCTACGGGCGCGTCTCGCGCTACGGGCTGGTGGCGTTCGCGTCGTCGCTCGACCAGATCGGTCCGTTTGCGCACACCGCCAGCGACTGTGCGCTCGCGCTCGCGGCGATCGCCGGCCACGACCCGGCCGATTCGACCTCGCTGTCCGAGCCGGTTCCGGACTTCGCGGCTGCGCAGAGCGGCGACGTCTCCGGGCTCGTCGTCGGTCTGCCGCGCGAGTACTTCGCCGAAGGCGCCGATCCCGAAGTGCTCGCGCGCGTGCGCGAAGCGGTGGCCGAACTCGAACGCGCCGGGGCGAAGACGCGCGAGGTCTCGCTGCCGCACGCGCCGTACGCGATCGCCACCTACTACCTGATCGCGACGGCGGAGGCGTCGAGCAATCTCGCGCGCTACGACGGCGTGCGCTTCGGGCGCCGCGCGGAAGCGGATTCGCTCGGCGAGATGTACCGGCGCACGCGCTCGGAAGGCTTCGGCGCCGAAGTGAAGCGCCGCATCCTGCTCGGCACCTACGTGCTCTCGGCGGGCTACTACGACGCCTACTACCGCAAGGCGATGCAGGTGCGCACGCTGCTGCGCCGCGACTTCGAGCAAGCCTTCGGCGCTTGCGATCTGATCGCGACGCCGACGGCGCCCGAGGTTGCGTTTCGCATCGGTGAGAAGACCGCCGACCCGCTGAAGATGTATCTCTCGGACATCTACACCGTCTCCGCGAACCTCGCGGGAATCCCCGGCCTCTCGGTTCCCTGCGGTTTCGCGAACGGATTACCCGTCGGGCTGCAATTGCTCGGCCGCGCGCTCGACGAAGCGACGCTGTTGCGCGTCGCCGACGCCTACCAGCGCCGCACGGCGTGGCATGAGCAGCATCCCGCGCTGGACTGGGAGCGCGCCAAATGAGCGCGCGACTTCAGCCGCGCGGCGATTACGAGGTCGTGATCGGCCTCGAAGTGCACGTGCACATGCGCACCGCGTCGAAGCTCTTCAGCCCGGCGCCGGTGCGCTACGGCGAGCTGCCCAATCACGCCACGCATCCGCTGGATCTCGGGATGCCCGGCGTGCTGCCGGTGCTGAATCGGCGCGCCGTCGAACTCGGTGTGCGCGCGGCGCTCGCGACGCACTGCAAGGTGCACTCGCGCTCGATCTTCGCGCGCAAGAACTACTTCTATCCGGATCTCCCCAAGGGCTACCAGATCTCCCAGTACGAGGAACCGCTCGCGACCGAAGGCTGGCTCGAGATCGAAGCTCCGTCCGCGGACGGGACGCCGCACACGGTCCGTGTCGGGCTGACGCGCATCCACATCGAAGAGGACGCCGGCAAGTCGATCCACGACGCGGCGATCGCCGGCTCGGCGGGTTCGCACGTTGACCTGAATCGCGCCGGCGTGCCGCTGCTCGAGATCGTCTCCGAGCCCGACCTGCGCTCGCCCGAGGAAGCCGCCGCGTACCTGCGCAAGCTGCGCGCGCTGCTGCGCTGGGCCGACGTCTCCGACGCCGACATGGAGAAGGGACAGTTCCGCTGCGACGCGAACGTCTCTCTGCGCCGCCACGGCGCCGCGCAACTCGGGACGCGCACGGAACTCAAGAACCTGAACAGCTTCCGCTTCGTGGAGGAAGCGCTCTACGCGGAGATCGCGCGCCAGGCCGCGCTGCTCGACGGCGGCGGCCGCGTCGTGCAGGCGACGATGCACTACGACCCCGTGCGCCGCGCGACCCGGGTGATGCGCCTCAAGGAAAACGCCGACGACTACCGCTATTTCCCCGATCCCGACCTGGTGCCGCTGGTGATCGCCGAGAGCGAGATCGACGCGGTGCGCCGCGCGCTGCCCGAGCTGCCCGAAGACCGACGCGCGCGCTTCGAGAGCGAGCACGCACTCTCCGGGTACGACGCGCGCCTGCTCACCGAGAGCCGCGCGCTCGCGGATTTCTACGAGGCGGCGGCGATCCGCAGCGGCCAGCCGAAGGTCGTCGCGAACTGGATGCTGCGCGACGTGCTCGCGCAGTTGAAGGAACGCGATTGCGAGATCGACGCGACACAGCTCACGCCCGACGCGCTCGCGAAGCTGATCGCGCTCGTAGAGGACGGTCGCGTCACGGCGGCCAGCGCGCGACCGCTGGTCGCCGTGCTGATCGAGCGCGGCGTCGATCCCGAGACGCTGGTGCGCGAGCGCGGCCTCGAAGCGGTGTCCGACACGGGCCTGCTCGAGGCCGCCGCGGATGAAGTCATCGCTGCGCATCCCGAGGTCGTCGCGCAGATCCGCGGCGGCGACGCCAGGGGGCTCAACTTCCTGATGGGGCAGCTGATGAAACGCACAGAGGGCAAGGCCAATCCGAAGGCGGTGCGCGAGATCCTCGCCCGCAAGCTCGCGGGCTAGCGCATGCGCGTGCTCGGGCGGGTCGTTCTTGCGCTCGGCGCTGTGCTGCTGCTAGCGCTCGGCGCGGCGGCGTGGCTGCTGCCGCGCTGGATCGAAAGCGATGGATTCCGCGACGTGCTGGTCGCCGCGGCGCGCGGCGCCACCGGCCGCGACGTCGCGTGGGACGATCTCTCGCTCGCGCTGCTTCCGCCGCGTCTGGTCGCGACGCAGCTGCGCGTGGGCGACGCCGCGGCGCCGCTCGTCCTCTCCGAGCGCGTCGACATGCGCATCGCCGCGGCGCCGCTGCTGGCGCGCGTGCTGCTCGTCGATTCGCTCGCACTCGAGGGCGTCACCTGGCGCATCGTGCGCGGCGGGGACGGCGTCGAGCTGCCGATCGCGAAACACGACACGCCGAGCGCAGCCGCGTCCGCCGCCGTCGCGCCGCCCGCGTCGACGGGCTCGACCGCGCAACGCGAACCGGCAGCGCCTTCCGCCAGCGGCCCTGCGCTGCGCTTCGCGGTGCGGAGCGTCGCGCTGCATCGCTCGCGGATCGTGTGGGACGACCGCGTCGCGACGCCGCCCGTGTCGATCGAGGTTCGCGAGGTCGAAGGCCGCGCGGAAGGGACCAGCGCGGACGCCCCGGCGGACGTCTCGCTCGCCGGCACGCTCGCAAGCGGCGGCACGTTGCGCGTCGGCGGCACGGCCACGCGCGATGGGACGATCGATCTCGAAGCGACGCTCGATGGAGTCGACCTCGCGCCGTTCGCAGCGTACTTCGGCCGCAACTTCGCGCTGACGGGGCGCGTCGGCGGCACGCTGCGCGCGCGCGGGCCTGCCGCGGCGCCGGAGGCGCTCGAAGCCGACCTCGAGGTCGCCGACGCGAGCCTGCGCGCGGGCGACGTCGCGGCGCAGGGTCCGGTTGCAATCAAAGCCCGTCTGCACCGCGCCGTGGCGGTTCCCGAGGGCGACTTCGAAGTGGACGCGACGCGCGCGCAGCTCTCGGCCTACGGCGGCGCCTTCAAGAAACCGCCTGGTGCGCCGGCGACGGCGAGCGGCAAGCTCGTGCGCGACGCGAACGGCAGGCTCGGCGTGGACGCCGTGCGCTTGTCGATCAAGAACATGAACGGCCAGATGCGTGTGACTCCCGACGGTGTGCACTTCGACGCCGCGCCCTTCGATCTGACGGGTTGGGGCGAAGTGATTCCCGCGCTGGTGAGCGTTGCACCCGAGGGAACCATCGCGATCGAAGGGGTGCGCGTTTCGACCGGACCGCTCGCGCTCACCGGTCGCGTGCGCCTCGACGGCGTGCGCCTGCGCCCTGCCGGTCGTGCGCCGATCGCGCTGCGCGGCGCGCTCATCGGGCAAGGTGCGAGCCTCGCGAGTGAGGGGCTCTTCGCGACCGTGAGCGGCCAGCGCATCGCGCTCGCCTTGCGCGTCGACGGGCTCGACGACGCGCCGCGCCATCATTCTCAGCTCGACACGAAGAGCGCCGACGCGCGCGCGCTGCTCGAAGCGCTCACCGGCAAGCCGGACCTGCTCGAAGGGCCCGCGACGATCGCCGCCGATCTCGCGGGGCCGTTCGACGCGACGGCGCTCGCCGGCGTCGCGGGCGGCATCGACCTCGCCGTCGGCGCCGGTCGCATCCCGGGCGTCTCGCCGCTGCGCGCCGCGGTGGACGGACTCGCGGGTCATTCCGAATCCGCCCGGCTGATCGATCGCAAACGCGCCGAAGTGTCGCTCGCGCCATACCTCGGCGACCACTTCGAATCGATCACGGGACACTTCGCAGTCGGCGGCGGTCGCGCGCGCACCGATGCGCTGGTGCTCCGCTATCCCGGCTACCAACTCGAACTCCGCGGTTCCGTCGGCCTGGCCGATCAGAGCCTCGATCTGGCGGGCCGGATCGCGCTCGAAGAAAAGGTCCTCACGGCGCTCGCCGAACGACCCCCGGAAGAGGCGGGCGGCGGCACGCGCGTGATCGAGGTGGCGCGCGTGCGCGGGACGGCGGAGCAGCCGAAGCTCGAGATCGACCGCGCGGGCGCGCTCGCCTTCGCGGCGACCTTCGCGCTGGCGCAGCGCCGTGAGAAGCTCGAGCGCAAACTCGACAAGCAACTGGGCGATGGGTCGGGCGGCGCGATCCTCGATGCGCTGGACCAACTGCTCGGCAAGAAGGCAAAGCGGTGAGCAGCTGGTTCACGCTGCGCTGGAGCGACGGCGGTGTCGAGATGCTCGATCAGCGCAAGCTGCCGCGCGAGGAAGTCTATGTGACACTGCGCGAGGTCGAAGACGTCGCGCAGGCGATCGAGACGATGGTGGTGCGCGGCGCGCCGGCGATCGGTTGCGCGGCGGCGCTCGGCGTGGCGCTCGCGGCGACTACCAGCCGGGCGACGTCGATGGCCGCGCTGCGTCGCGACGTCGAGACGGCGACCCTGCGCCTCGCCCGGACGCGTCCCACCGCGGTGAACCTGTTCTGGGCTCTCGGCCGCATGCGCGACGAAATCGGCGCGGCGTCGCAGGCGCCCGGCGCCGACCCGGCGAGCGTGCGCGCCCGGCTGGTCGCCGCGGCGAAGCGCATCGTCGAAGAAGACGTCGAGATCTGCCGCGCGATCGGGCGCTCGGGTCTCGAGGTGATTCCGCACCCACTGCAACGCAGGCGCGCTCGCGACGGCAGGCTACGGAACCGCGCTCGGTGTCGTGCGCGCTGCTTTCGCGGCGGGGCGCGTCGCGAACGTGTTCGCCGACGAGACGCGGCCGTTTCTGCAGGGCGCGCGGCTCACCGCGTGGGAACTGCACAAGGACGCGATCCCGGTGACGGTGATCGCCGACGGCATGGCCGGCCATCTGATGAAGCAGGGCGAGATCGACGTGATCGTGGTGGGCGCCGATCGCATCGCCGCAAACGGCGACACCGCGAACAAGATCGGCACCTACACGGTGGCCGTGCTGGCTGCGCGTCACGGCATCCCGTTCTACATCGCCGCGCCGCTCTCGACGGTGGATCTCGCTACGCCGGACGGCGACGCCATCCCGATCGAAGAGCGCAGCCGCACGGAAATGGCAAAGGTGGGTGCAACCGAGATCCTGCCCGACGGCGTCCCGGTGCGGCACCCGGCCTTCGACGTCACGCCGCACGATCTGATCGCCGGCATCATCACCGAGATGGGCGTGGCGCACGCGCCGTACATCGGGAGCCTCCGCTTCCAGGTGGAAGCAGCACGGCGGGCTCGCTAGCTGCTATGCATCTCGCCCTTCCAGGAGATCCCGATGAGTTCGAAGAGCACGACGCAGGTCCGAGGCAACGCAATCTGGATGGACGGAAAGCTGGTGCCGTGGGACGACGCCAACGTCCACATTCTCACCCATACGCTGCACTACGGGCTCGGCGTCTTCGAGGGGATCCGCTGCTATCGCACGGCCGACGGCCGCTCGGCGGTGTTCCGGCTCGGCGAGCACGTGCGGCGCCTCTTCGAATCCGCGCACATCAACCTGATGACGGTGCCGTTCACGCAGGCAGAGATCTCGGCCGCGATCGCCGAGACGCTGCGCGCGAACGAGATGCGCGAGGGCTACATCCGCCCGCTCGTCTACATCGGCCATGGCGCGATGGGCCTCAACCCGGGCGACAACCCGATTCGCGTCGCGATCGCCACCTGGCCGTGGGGCAAGTATCTCGGCGACGAAGGGGTCGAGCGCGGCATCCGCGCCAAGGTCTCCACCTTCTCGCGCCACCACGTCAACGCCAAGATGACCAAGGGCAAGACCTGCGGCGACTACGTCAACTCGATCCTGGCGAAGCGCGAAGCGCTGCTCGACGGCTACGACGAAGCCATCCTGCTCGACACGCAGGGTCTCGTCGCCGAGGCCAGCGGCGAGAACCTCTTCGTCGTGCGCGACGGCGCGGTGCGCACGCCGCCGCTGCCGACCGTATTGGACGGCATCACCCGCAACACCGTCCTCGCGCTGGCGCGCGAAGCGGGCATCCCGATCAGCGAGTCGCCGATCTCGCGCGACGAGCTGTACATCGCCGACGAAGTCTTCATGACCGGCACCGCCGCCGAAGTGACGCCCGTCCGCGAAGTAGACCGCCGCCAGGTGGGCGCGGGCACTCGAGGCCCGATCACGAAGACGCTGCAAGCCGCGTACTTCGACGCCGTGACCGGCCGGAACCGCAAGCACGACGACTGGTTGACCTACGTCTGAGCCGGCGCTCCTCGCGCGTGAAGCGCGGGGGCGGTGCGTTCGTCCAGAACGTCCTCGGCGGATGAGGTGTCGCAGCTTCGCGTTGGGGCTCCGAGGCCGCCTGCGGATTGTTCTGGCCGAACGCCCCGCCCCCGCTACTTGCCATCTGTTTCGGGACTTCCGTTCATGAAAGAGAGACGGAAAGCCAAGCGCGGGCGGGGGACTCGGCCGAAACAATCCGCAGGCGGCCTGCCAACTCACGCTGCGAAGCCGTCGATCTCCGTCCGCCGAGGACGTTTCGGACGAGTCCACCGCCCGCGCGCCTCGCAGCAACGATCCAAAGCAGCCGAGGCGCGGTGGGGCTAAGGCATCACGGTCGCCGGCGGTCCGCCGCCGCCGATCGCCAGGATTCCGCCGATCAGGACTCCCATGATCAGGAAGATCACGAGCATCTGCGCGATGAAGCCGATCACGCAGACTGCCACCGCTCGACCCGTGCTCGTGTAGTCGAGCGCCTGGCGCACGGCCACGACCATCGTCGCGATTTGCCACAGCCCGACGAGAGCCAGCACCAGGCCGCCGATCCCGGGCAGGATCCCGAGGATGCCGACTACGCCGGGCGCCATCGCGAAGCCCGTCATGCGCAACAGCTCGCCGAAATCGGATTTCGTGTTGGCCTCTGGGAGCAGGCGTGTCCCGACCAGATAGATCGTGAACGCCCAGACGAGCCAGCCGATCCCCGCTGCGATCACGCCGCCGACGAGACCGAAACCATGGCCTCCCTGGACGGCCGCCGAGCCGAGTCCGTTCGCGACCGAGGCGATCGCCACCACCGTCATCGCCTGGCCGAGCGCGTTCTGGTCCGCCTCGATCTCTTCGTAGGTCGCCACGTCCAGTCGCGCCGCGCCGATCGCCCGTTCGAGCAGAGTCGCCATCTTGTTCCCCCTCCGATTGGACCGACAGCCTACCGCGTTGCGCTTCGTTGAGAACGGATGCGCGCAGATCACGCGGCAGCGCCGGGGATCGGCCAGCGCAGCGTCACCGAGAGGCCGCGTGCGCCCGGCCCCTCGTCGAGTTCGAGCGCGGCTCCGTGCAGCGCGGCGATCCGCGAAGCGATCGCGAGGCCGAGCCCCGCGCCGCTCTCGCCCGTGCCGAGCCCGCGGTAGAAGCGATCGCGTACGCGCGCGCGCTCGGCCGCCGGGATACCCGGTCCCTGGTCTACGACGCGCAGCACGGCATGCGACGCGTCGCGCCCGAGCTCGACGCGCACGGCGCTTCCGCCTGCTCCGTAGCGGATCGCGTTGTCGACGAGGTTGCGAAGCAGCACGTGCAGCAGCGACGCGTCGCCGCGAACCGTGACCGGCGCCTCCGCGTGCAACTCCACCGCAACGCCGCGCGAGTGCGCCGTTTGCGCGACTTCCGCGAGCACCTCGCGTGCGACGGGCGTGAGGAGCTGCCCGGAGAGTCGCGCCGCGCGGTCGCAGCCGGCGATCACCTGACCCAGCGCGTGCGCGCGCTCGGCGTCGTCACGGGAGCCGCGCGCCACCTGCGCCTGCGCGCGGATCGCCGCCAGCGGCGTGCGCAGCTCGTGCGCGGCGTCAGCGGTGAAGGTGCGTTCCCGCTCGAGCGACACCTCGATGCGCGCAAAGAGTTCGTTCAGGCGCTCGACCAGCGCGCGCACCTCGCCGGGCACGCGATCCGCCGCGACCGGCTCGAGGCGCTGCGGGTCGCGCGCGGCGACGGCGTCGGCGAGCGCGCGCAGCGGAGCGAGCGCCCGCCCGATTGCGAGCAGCAGTCCGACGCCGAGAAGTGGCAGCGCCACGAGCAGCGGCGCGAGCAGGTGTCGTGCGATCTGCGCGCTCACCGCGTCGCGCGCGTCGGCTCGTTCGGCCATCTGCACGAGTGCGCGGCGTTCGAGCGCCCAGGTGCTGAAGACGCGCCAGCGCACCCCGTCGACGCTGGCGTCGCTGAAGCCCTCCTCCTTCGCGGAGAGCTTCTTGCGCGGCGCGTTCCGCGAGTGCGCGCGCAGCTTCCGCCCGCGCTCCCAGACCTGGAAGGCGACGTTGCGCGCATAGCGGTGCAGCTCGGGCGCGTGCTCGAGCTCCAGCTCCCTTCCTTCGTCGTCGTCCTCCTCCCCCTCCTCGCCGCTCTCGGAGATCTGCGCGATGAGCAGGGCGGCCGACTGCGCGAGGTGCGCGTCGAAGAGATCCTCCATCTCGTGGCGCGATCGCAGGTAGCCGGTGACCGAGACGCCGACCCAGGCGATCGACACCGCGCAGAGAACACCCGCGAGGAGCCGTGCGCGCAGCGAGGCCGGTCGGCTCATCGCAGGTCCTTCGGCACGAGGTAGCCGACACCGCGTACGGTCACGATCACCTCGGGCGCGAGCTTGCGCCGCAAATGATGGACGTGCACTTCGACGGCGTTCGACTCGACCTCTTCGCCCCAGCCGTACACGCGTTCGGCGAGCTGTTCCTTCGAGAGCACGCGGCCGGCGGCGCGCGCG
>JAGSPS010000211.1 GCA_018262315.1 Deltaproteobacteria bacterium
GATCCGGACCGAGCGCGAGTCGCAGCGCGTGCGGAACGATCAAGCCGACGAAGCCGATCAACCCCGACACCGACACCGCCGCGCCGACCATCAGCGCGGTCGCGAAGAGCAGCACGCGCTTCGCGATCTCGACGGAAATCCCGAGCTGCTCGGCGGCTTCGTCGCCGAGCGAGAGAAGATTGAGCGTGCGCGAGAGCGGCAGCGCGCAGGCGAGACCGAGCGCGAAGAGCGCGGCGAGCGGGAGCAGCAGCTCGCTGCGCGCCGATGCCAGGTTGCCGATCAGCCAGAGGAAGATGCTGGTGCCCTCGGCCATGCCGCCGAGCGACGCGAGGAACACGATCGCCGCCGACGCGAAGGCGTTGAAGACGACACCGGTGAGCAGCAGCGTCGTCGCCGCGAGCCGGCCGCGCACGCCCGCGGCGCCAAAGAGCAGCGCGGTCGTCGCGAGCGCGCCGCCGAACGCGGCGACCGGCACCGCGCCCGCGCCGAGTCCGAGCGCGTGCCCGAGACTCAATACGGCGACGCCCCCGAGCGCCGCGCCGCCCGAGATGCCCAAGACGAACGGATCGGCGAGCGGATTGCGCAGCAGCGCCTGGAACACGACGCCCGCGACCGAGAGAGACGCGCCCACCAGCGCGCCGGCGGCGACGCGCGGCAGCCGGATGCGCCGCACGATGTCGGCCGCGGGGCCGGTCGACCCTGCATCGAAGAGTACGCCGAGCGCCTCGCGAAGCGACACGGAACTCGGTCCCCACGCGAGGCCGATCGCGATCGCCGTGAGCAGCACCAGCCCGAGCGCGGCCAGCACCGCGACCAGGCGCGCGGGCCGCAGCACCTTCACGGCGCGACCAGGGCGTCGAGCGCGAGCGCATTGCCGTGCAGCGCGCGCGCGAGTGTGACGAGCGCCTGGTCCAGATCGGGGCCGGGCAGCGTCACGTCCCCCGCATCGACCGCGACGACGCGTCCCTGCGCGACCGCGGGAAGCGACGGCCACTGCGCCCAGTAGCGCGCCGCCGGCGCCGGATCGGAATCGCTGTCGAGGATCACCTCGGGGCCCGCCCCGACGAGCCACTCGACCGACGTGCGCGGCCAGGTCTCGCCGAGTTCCGCGCCGAGGTTGCGCGCCCCCGCCATCGCGAGCATTTCGTCGAGGAACGAACCGCGTCCCGCCACGAAGAGCGGCTCGCGCTGCAACACCAGCACCGCGCGCAGCTTCGCGCGACCCGCAACGGCGCGCTGCACGACATCCTGCGCGCGGCGGATCGCGTCGATGCGCGCCGTCGCCTCGGCCTCGTGACCCACGAGCCGCCCCAGCTCGCGAATCGTATCGAGCACCTGCTCGAAGCGGACTGGATCGAATTCCCGAACGGATAGGCTCAACGAGCTCAGGCGCGTGCGGAACTCGCGCTGCTCGAGGCTCGGAACCAGCACCACGAGATCGGGCTGGAGCGCGACGACCGACTCGAGACTCGGCGAGTAGAGCCCACCGACGCGCGGCAGCGACGCTGCCGCCGGCTCGGCACGGGCCGAGAACTCGTCCACGCCCACCAGCGCGCCCGTTGCGCCGATCGCGACGAGGATGCGCGTGAGCGACGGGTTCATCGAGACGATGCGCCGCGCGGGCGCCGCGGCGACGGCGTCGGAAGCCGTCGCGAGCGCGGTCGCGAAGAGCAATGAGAGGGCGACGGCGCACAGCAGGCGCATGGCGCGCCAAGGTAGCGGGCGCACCCCGAGGCCGACGCGCGCGCGGGCCGAGACGCGTTCGCAGGCTGGGCAGGCTCGGGACTGGGAGCCGCTCGCGCGACTCCCAGTCCCTGGTTTGCGCGATCGCGCTACGGCTTCGCGGCGCCGCCGCTCGCCGCGTCGTTCGACACGCGCAGCTGCGGCCGCAGCTTCTCGAGCTGCGCGGGACCGATCCCGCGCACGTCGACCAACTCGTCGACGCTCTTGAAGCCGCCGCGCGCCTTGCGCGCCTCGACGATCGCCTCGGCCTTCTTGGCGCCGATGCCCGGCAGCGCTTCGAGCTCGTCCGGGGTGGCGGTGTTGAGATTCACCACCGCGGGTCGCTCGTCCGCGTTCGGCGCGGCGCCGGCGAGCGGCGCCGCCACGGCGAGGGTTGCCAGAACGGCCAGCGCGAGCACGCGCCAGCCGAAGCCGGTCCGTCCGGCAGTCTCATTGGTCATCGGAGTCTCCCACGGGACCGTGGGGTGAATCGCGTTCGATCAGCGGTCGCGCGCGGCAGCGAAATCCGCGGCGACCAGCAAGGCCTGCTTCGCTGCGCCGTCGGGGAACGGCGCGATCGCCGCGCGCGCGCGGGCGACGTGTTCTTCGGCGCGGCGCACGGCATCGACGACGGAGCGCGTGCGCGCCACCACCTCGAGCGCCGGCGCGAGATCGGCGTCGCTCGGCACGTGCGGCTCGTCGAGGTCGCGGCGCGCGGCGCTCTTCAGCACGCGCTCGATTCCTTCGCGCTCGTCTGCGTTGCAGCGCTTCAACGCGAGCAGCAGCGGGAGTGTCACCTTGCCCTCGCGCAGGTCCGTGTAGCGCTCCTTGCCGAGCACCTCGGCGCTGGCTTCGTAGTCGAGCGCGTCGTCGCGGATCTGGAAGGCGAGGCCCAGCTCGCGACCGTACTCGGCGAGGCGCCGCCGTTCCGCGCGCGTCACGCCGCCGAGGATCGCGCCGGCTTCGCTCGCGGCGCCCAGCAGCGCGGCGCTCTTGCGCTCGATCACCGCGTAGTAGTGCTGCTCCGTCACGCTCGGGTCGAAACTGCGCTGGAGCTGCAGGATCTCGCCTTCCGCCATCAAGCGGATCGTGTTCGAGAACACCCAGAGCACGTCGAGATCGCCGTCTTCGACGATCATCGTCGAGGCGCGTGCGTAGAAGAAGTCGCCCGCGAGCACTGCACGGCGATTGCCCCAGAGCGCCATCGCGGAGGCGCGGCCGCGGCGCAGCGGCGAGACGTCGACGACGTCGTCGTGGAGCAGCGTGGCGGTGTGCAGCAGCTCGACCGCGGCGGCGACCTGCACGCGTCTCGTCCCCGTGTAGCCGCAGAGTTCGGAGGCGAGCAGCAGGATCGCCGGTCGCACGCGCTTGCCGCCCGACGAGAGCACGTGATCGCCGACGGCGGCGATCACTTCCGCCTCCGTCGTGAGTTGCTCGCGCATCGCCCGCTCGACCAGTTCGAGCGGCTCGGCCACGTGATCGAGTGCGTCAGCAAAGACGGAGGAGGCGTCCGACATCGCGTCGCAGGCTAGCCACGCGGGCTGGGAGCGTCAAACCGGAGAACGCCCGGAAACGCCCGGATTGGGGCCGGAATCCGGCGTTTCAGCGCGGTGATTCCGCGCCGCCGGAATCCTGCAACCAGGCGACCGCATCGGCCACGCCGTCCACCGGCACGAGCTGCGCACCGCTCGTCCTTGCCATTGCGTCGAGCCTGCTGGACTTCGCGGGCCCGCGGCTCGCTGCGCGCTCGCTCTGCTCGCTTGCGGGTACGAGGATGCGTTTGAAGCCGAGACGTGCGGCCTCGCGTACTCGCGACTCGAGGCGCGCGACGCGCCGCACTTCGCCACCGAGCCCGATCTCGCCGATCGCGGCGGCGTCGGGCGGCAGCGGCAGATCGAGCCGGCTCGACGCGATCGCGAGCGCGACGCCGAGATCCGCGGCGGGGTCGACGATGCGCACACCGCCGGTCGCGTTCAGGTACACGTCGCAATTGAGCGCATCGACACCGCCACGGCGCGCGAGCACGGCGAGCAACAGCGCGAGGCGCCCTTCGTCGAAGCCGATCGCGGTGCGACGCGCGGTGCCGTAGCTGGCAGGCGCCACCAGCGACTGGACTTCGAGCAGGATCGGCCGGGTACCTTCGAGCAGCGGCACCACGCACGAACCGATCGCGCCGGCGCGGCGCTCGGCGAGAAACAACTCGCTCGGATTGCCGACCCCTTCGAGGCCCGACTCGCCCATCGAGAAGACGCCCACTTCGAGCGTCGAGCCGAAACGGTTCTTGATCGCGCGCAGCACGCGATACGAGTGACCGCGATCGCCTTCGAACATCAACACCACGTCGACCAGGTGCTCGAGCACGCGCGGGCCCGCGAGCGCGCCGTCCTTGGTGACGTGTCCGATCAACACCACGGTGGCGCCCGTCGCCTTCGCTGCGGCTGCGAGCAGCGCCGCACATTCGCGCACCTGCCCGACGGATCCCGCCGCCGACTCGACGCGCTCGGTCTGCAGCGTCTGGATCGAGTCGACGAGCACCAGCGCGGGTGATGTCGCGCGCCACGGCTCGGCGATCGCCTCGGCGCGCGTCTCGGCGAGCAGCACCATCTCTTCTGGCAGCGTCGGCAATCGCTCCGCGCGCAGGCGGATCTGCTCGACGCTCTCCTCGCCGCTCACGTAGAGCACCGTCGCGCCGCGTGCTTGCACACTCGCGGCGAGTTGCAGGCCGAGGGTGGATTTGCCGATGCCGGGCTCGCCGCCGAGAAGGATGACCGAGCCCGGCACGAGGCCGCCGCCGAGCACGCGATCGAGTTCGGCGATGCCGGTGTGCAGGCGCGGGGTGCCGCCGCTCGCGACGTCGCGCAGCGCGATCGGTTTGGTCGACGGCGCGAGGCCGGGCGACGACGCGAGGAACTCGGCGCCGCGCGGCGCCGGAGCATCGGAGTGCTCGACCAGCGTCGACCAGCCGCCGCAGCTCGGGCAGCGGCCGAGCCAGCGCGCGTGGTGGGCGCCGCATTCGGTGCAGGAATACGAGGAGCGCGCCTTCGCCACGATCGCGCAGTCTAACCGCAGAGCCCGTCAACTCGACATGTCCACGTTGGTTGACAGCCCCTTCGGACTCGCGGACCTTGCCGCGACCCGGAGGTGCCCCGTGTTCGACCGCTACGCCCGTCTCGCCGAGCGCTCCCTGCGCGACGAGCCCCCGACGCGCGACGAAGCGCTCTGGATCCTCGACGCCCCGGACGTCGCGCTGCTGCCGCTGCTGCACGCGGCGTCGCTTCCGCGCGAGCGCCATTTCGGTCGCCGCGTTCAGGTGCAGATCCTCAACAACGTGCAGAACGGTCTGTGCCCGGAAGATTGCAGTTACTGCGCGCAGTCGAAGGATTCGTCGGCGCCGATCCGGAAGTATCCGCTGAAGGAGCGGGCCGAGATCCTCGCCGAGGCCGAGCGCGCCGCGCGCGCCGGCGTGACGCGCTACTGCATGGTGCTCTCGGGTCGCGGCCCGACGACCGCGCGCACCCACGAGATCGCCGAGCTGGTGCGCGAGGTCAAGGCGCGCTTCCCGATCCAGGTCTGCGTATCCTGCGGTCTCGTCGACGACGAGAAGGCGCGCATCCTCGCCGCGGCCGGCCTCGACCGCCTCAACCACAACCTCAACACCAGCGAGCGCCACTACCCCGAGATCTGCTCGACGCACTCGTACCAGGACCGCGTGAACACGCTGCTCGCGGCCAAGAAGAACGGCATCGAGCCGTGCGCGGGCTTCATCCTCGGCATGGGTGAGACCAGCGCGGACGTGGTCGACATCGCGTTCGCGCTGCGCGAGCTGGAAGTGCCGTCGATCCCGGTGAACTTCCTGGTGCCGATCGACGGCAACCCGGTGACCGACGATGGATCGCTGTCGCCCGAGCGTTGCCTGCGCGCGCTCGCGCTGATGCGGCTGGTGAACCCGCGGGCGGAGATCCGCGCGGCGGGCGGTCGCGAAGGACACCTGCGATCGCTCGGCGCACTGGTGCTGTGGCCGGCGAACTCGCTCTTCGTCGAGGGGTATCTCACGACGCGTGGCGACGCGGTGAAGGACACCTATCGCATGATCACCGACGCCGGCTTCGAGGTGGACGGCAACCCGCTCTATCTCGAACACGA
>JAGSPS010000212.1 GCA_018262315.1 Deltaproteobacteria bacterium
AAGAGCAGGAACGCCGCCCGAACGGCGGTCACGGAGATCGCCATGTGATGGGCGATCGCGGCGCAGACGCCCGCAATGCGGCGGTCGGGATGACCGCGGTGCCACTCGGAGGGGTCGCGGAGGCCGCCGGCGACGCGACTCCCACAGTAGCGGCACTTGATCGCTTCGGACTGGATCTGCTCGGCGCACCAGGGACAGGTTCGAGTCGACATGGTTCTCCTCGCGGGCGCTTCTTCGTCTCCTTCTACGCGCGGGTCCGTGACGCGGTTCACGCGATCTCGGATGACAGTCCCGAAGGCTGGAGATAGCGTGGCCCGCCAGCATGGAACCGCGGCTCGTCTCGACCTTCTCGATCGTGGCGCGTGACGTCGCGAGCGGCGACCTCGGCGTCGCGGCGCAGTCGCGGCGCTTCAACGTCGGAGCGGTCGTGCCATGGGCCGAGGCCGGCGTGGGAGCCGTCGCGACCCAGGCCTTCGCCGAACCGGGCTACGGCCCGCGCGCGCTCGAACTGCTGCGCGCGGGCGTGGCCGCCGGGCAAGCGCTCGATCGCCTGCTCGCCGCCGATCCGGGCGCGGCCGTGCGACAGGTGGCGGTGGTGGACGCGCGCGGCGAGGTCGCCGTGCACACCGGCGCCGGCTGCATCCCGTTCGCGGGACACCGCGCCGGCGACGGCTTCGCGGTCCAGGGCAACCTGCTCGCGACGGACCGCGTCTGCGACGCGATGGCTCGGGCGTTCGAGCGCGCGCACGGAGCCCTCCCCTCGCGGTTGCTCGCGGCGCTCGACGCGGGCCAGGCCGCAGGCGGTGACGCGCGCGGCCGCGAGTCCGCCGCGCTCTTCGTGGTGCGATCCGTGTCGGAGAGCGAGCCGTGGCGCAATCGCGCCGTCGACCTCCGCGTCGAGAACCATCGCAAGCCGATCGCCGAGCTGCAGCGACTGCTGCACATCCATCAGGCGTTCGCGGCGCTCGAGGAGGCCACGCGCGCGCTCGGCGAAGGGCGCACCGACGACGCGCGCGCACTCGGCGCCGAGGCGTTGCGCCGCGGCGGAGCACACGACGAGGTGTCGTTCTGGGTGGGCGTATTCCTGGCGCGCAACGGCGACGAAGAGGCCGGCGTTCTCGCCCTGCGCAGGGCGCTGCGCCGCAATCCGCGCTGGCGCGCAGTGCTGCCGCGATTGCCAGCCGCGTATCAGCCGCCCGCGGCCGTGCTGCGCCGCGTGCTCCGGCGTCACGAGCTCCGGCGGCTGCGCCCGCCGATTCCCGCTCCGCCGTGACTCGCGATCAGTGCAGCGGGAAGCGGCGTCGCAGCGCGTCTACGACCAGCGCCGCCGTCGCCTCGATCGACAAGGCTTCGGTGTTTAGCACCAGGTCGTAGTGCGTCAGGTCTTCGGCGGCGACGCCGAAGCGCTCGCGCAGCGCCGAGCGACGCGCGCTGTCCGCACTCGCGATGCAGGCGACGGCCTCCGGGAGCGGAATCCCCTGCGCCTGCGCCATGCGCTCGGCGCGCTGCGCCTCGGGCGCCACGACGAGCACACGCAGCGCGCGCAAGGGCGGCAGGATCGACGCGGCGCCGCGACCCAGCACCACCGCCATGCCGCGCTCGCCGAGCGTCGCGACGACGCGCACGAGCCCGGCCGGCGCCGCGGGTGCGCGGGCGAGCACGGTCGCGACGCGCTCGCTGATCGCAGCGCGTTGCGCGGCGTCGAGACGTGCGTCGAGGCGCGCCGAGAGCGCCGGATCGGCCGCGAGTCGGTCGATCGCCTCGGCGCCGAAGAGTCCGTAGTCGAGCCACTCGGCGACGCGGGCCGCCACCTCGTCGCCGAAGGCGCCCGCCCAGCGCGAGAACGCCACCAGCGGGCCGCGGGGCTGCGGCATCCCGGCGCCGCCCTCGATTTGCCACCGTCTTGCCTGTCGATCGAGAAGGTCCGCGAGTGACGCTGCCACGCTGCTCCCCCCAAGCGGCCGCAAGGTACCGCTGCGCGCGCTCACGTCTCGTCCGGCACAGTCCCGCGAGGGCGAAATGGCGGGTCGTCATGAAGGGGCTTCTCGAATGTGGGGGCGCCGGAGTATCATTGGAAAAATTCAGTGAGGGCCCCCATGACCCAACAAATCGATCGACCCGACGACGAATTCCTCGACGACCCCTACTTCGAGTCCGAGAGCGCATTGCCGCCCAACGCGGTCTTCGACGCCACCCTGCTCCGCCAGTCGATACGCGCCCTGCCCGCCCGCCATCCGCTGCTCTTCGCATCCCACCATACCGTTGCCGAAGCGATGCACGCGATGCAGAAGGAGCACCGCGGCTGCGTACTCGTGACCGAGGACGGCTCGGCGGAGACGCGCGTGCTCGGGATCTTCACCGAGCGCGACGTGCTGTTCCGCATCATCGACCGCGGCCACAACCCGACCCGCCTGTCGCTCGCAGAGGTGATGACCCGCGAGCCGGAATGCCTGCCGGTCGAGGCGAGCGTCGCCTGGGTGCTCAACAAGATGAGCGTCGGCGGCTTCCGTCACGTTCCGGTCGTCGATCGGGACGGCCGGCCGGTCTTCGTGGTGTCGGTGCGCGACGTAGTCGAGCTGCTGGTCGATCGCTTCCCGCGCGAGGTCCTCAACCTGCCGCCGATCTGGGGCGGCGACGTGACCCGCGCGCGCGAAGGCGCCTAGAACCGATCGTTCGAGTCCTGCGCGGCGAGGACGTCGAGTCGTGCGCGGGCACGCGCGCGCCGCCGTCACGGCTGCGACACCCGCGCCGAGCACGAGGACGTCGATCATCGCGCGAGTTCGGCTCGCGGCGTGGCCGGCGGCTGCGTCGCGAGCGCCGTGCGCTTCACCTGGCGGCGTGTGAACCCGGGTGCGATCGCCTGCACCACGTAGGCGGCCGCGATCGAGCGCGGATAGGTCACCTCGCGCTTTCCCCTGGCGAGCGCATCCACGATCGAGTCGACGAGGCCCTCCACCTCCACCATCGAGCGACGCGACACCGGCGGCATCCGCGCGAGCGCCTCCGCGTCGAAGAAGGATGTCCGAATCACGCCGGGGCAGACCACGAGCACGTGCACACCGGCGTCCTCGACCTCGAGCGAGAGCGCCTGCGCGAGTCCGATCATCGCGAACTTGGACGCGCTGTAGGCCGTCTCGTCGGGTGTCGCGATCTTGCCGGCCACCGACGCGACGAAGATCAGCGAGCCCCGCCGGCGCGCGACCATGCCGGGTAGCAGTGCCTTGGTGAAGCGCAGTGCGCCGACGTAGTTGACGCGCATCATGCGCTCCATGTCGTCGAGGTCCCAGTCGAGGAACGCGCGGTGATGACCGTAGCCGGCGTTGTTGACGAGCAGGTCCACCGCTCCGAAGCGCTCGGTCGCGGCGCGCGCGGTCGCCGCCACCTCCGCCGCGCACTCGACATCGCACGGGAACGCGCACGCCTCACCCCCCTTGCCTGCAATCTCGGCGGCGAGCGCGTCGAGCGCTTCGCGACGCCGCGCCACCAGCGCCACGCGCATTCCCGACGCCGCCAGTCGTACGGCGAGTGCGCGGCCGATGCCGCTCGAGGCGCCCGTCACCAGCGCGACGCGTCCACGGAACGCAGTGAGAGAATTCATCGAAATCTCCTCGGGCGGGACGGCGGCGCCGCCGGGCGGCGGGCTTCGCCGGGCAGCCACAGGCGCAGCAGCACCCGCTTCAAGTGATTCTTGACCTGCGACCGGAGCTTTGGGTCGTCGAGATCGCAGCCGAAGAGCTCGTGGTAGCGCGCGCCGGACAACACGAGATTGTTCAGGATGCCTTCGACGGTGATCAGCAGCAGGCGCAGGTCGAAGCCGGCAGTGGCGAACGCGTCGGAGCGCGTCACGTTGTCGAGAAAGCGCACCCAGCTGTGATCCTCGAACTCCACGCCGCGCGGGAGCCCTTCGCCGAGCGCCGCACGCGCGTTGAGACTCACCCAGTCGCGGTGCGCGAGCAGGAACTCGAAGAGTTCGTCCATCACGCGCTCGATCAGCGCCGCCGCGTCGTCGGGCGGCGCGGCGCCGAGCGCTCCGACGACGAGCCCGCGCACCTCGCCGTCCCAACGGCTCAGCACCGTGGAGTAGAGGCCTAGCTTCGACCCGAAGTGGTGCTGGATCGTGAACGGTCGCACGCCGACGGCGCGGCCCAGCTCGCGAAACGACACGCCGCGATAGCCGCGGGCGGCGAACAGGCGCTCGGCCTCATCGAGAATGCGAACCCGCACTTGCGCGGTCTCGGCCAGTGAACGTCGCCCGGGACGGGCCTTGCGCGACCGCGGTCCTTTATTGTCCGTCCGGCCAATCTTTTTGTTCACTCGGCCAATATTATGCGGGAAGCCTGTCTACTTCAAGCCCCAGAATCCCGCTGCAACCCAGCTGCGGACCGCGATCGTGCGTGAGCGCACCGGATCGTTGCAGATCGGTTGCAGCACATCGCGTGCCCGAGTGCCGCGGTGCGGCCGCGAATCGGGCGTTCCCTCACACTCCACCGCGTGGGCGACGAGCGGGACTCGGCTACACGGCCTGTAAGACGCGGCGCGCGCGATACAGGTCCGACTTCACCGCGTCTTCCGTCTTGTCGAACTCGCGTGCGATCTCGCGGATCGAGTGATGATGGATGTGATGCATCTCGAAGAGCTGCCGCTGCTCGGATGTCAGCTGACGGGCCGCCGTCGACTCGAGCTGTGCGATGCGCTCGACGCACTCGTAGTGATCGTACGGCGTGGGCTCGCAGCGCAGCGTCGGGTGCATCAGGTCGATGGCCTCGGGTTCCTCATGGGTCGCGAGCGACACCGTGGCGCAGCGCTTCTTCTTGAAGCGCCTCGCGATGGTTCGCCGGGTGAGCCCGTGCACCCAGGCCGCAAAGGGCGCCTCGCCGCGGAACGTCCCAATCGAGGAGAGGATGTTGATGAACACCTCCTGAACGATCTCCTCGGTGTCCGCGCGGTTCCTGACGTGCCTGTCGACGAAGTGATACACGCGCGACAAGTAGCGCCCGTATAAGATCTCGAAGGCCTCCTCGTCGCCCTCGCACACCCGCCCGATCAGCGCATCATCCAGCATCGCCGCAGTTTCGACCGTCTCCGCATCCATCATGTCCCACTCTCCTCTCCCAGTTCAGTTCAGCCCATTGGGTGCTGGTTAGAACTCTTTCAACGTGAGCGCTGTCACGCCCGCGACATGGCGCCCGTCTCGAAACGCGGCGAACGCCTGAGCGATGACGTCCCGACGACATTCACGAAGCGCGCCTCGCGCGCGACTCGCAGCGATCACGACTGCGATTCGCGTGTGCGGATTGGAAGATGGGAGACTCGTTGCCGCCGGGATCGACTCGGGCACCGGATGGGGACGCCGATGTCGAGGTCGCGGATCGCGGCGCCGCCGGGGATCCCCGCTCCGCAGTGCGCGCGCGCCATCCGGATCCCGAGCGTGCGAAGCTCTCGCTGTCCGGCAGGCTGGCCGCTCGCGGCAGACTTCGAAGGGCGTCGGCGGAGAAACAGCGTGGTCCACCGCCCGCGGCGACTCCGCAGGGTGCGCCCGCGCCGCGTGGATACACACAAGTCCGTCGCCCGATCCGACACGCCCCCGTCTACATCGCGGTCGACGCGGCGCGCTTGATCCGGCAGCTGCCTTCGGGCTAAGGTCCGCGCGTGACATTCGATCCGCGCTGGCAGCGTCGCGCCGTGGCGATCGCGGCGCTCGCCGTAGCGGGCGCCGTCGCGTGGCTCTGGCTGGCGCGCACGCCCGCCGCTCCCGAGCAGAGCCCGGCGCCGATCGAGGTCGCGGAAGCGCCGGCCAGCGAGGCGCCCGAGGCGAGCGCGGCCGAGCCGGAGTCCGAACTCCATCCGCC
>JAGSPS010000213.1 GCA_018262315.1 Deltaproteobacteria bacterium
GTTCCAGATCGTCGACGGATGGCGTCCCGAGTGGAAGATGTGGCAGGACTTCCAGCACCACCGCGCCGCCGCGCTGCGCCTCGACGCGCTGCGCCACACGCACCCGATCCACTGCGAGGTGCGCACCCCGAGCGACGCGACCGAGAACTTCGACCTGATCACCTACGAGAAGGGCGCCGCGGTGGTGCGCATGATCGAACGCTACCTGGGCGCAAAGACGTTCCAGAAGGGCGTGCGCAGCTACATCCGCCGCCACAAGGAGTCGAATGCGACCGCCGCTGATTTGTGGCGCGCGCTCGGCGAAGCCGCCGGTGAGCCGGTCGAGCCGATCGTGCGCGGCTGGATCGAGCAGGAGGGACACCCGGTGTTGTCGCTGCGGCGCGGGCGCAGCCAGGGTCGCACGGTGCTCACGCTGCGACAGGAACGCTTCGCCGCAGACCCGCGGCCGAGGAAGATCGACGCGGGGCGACCCACACGCTGGGCGATCCCGTGGGTGGGTCGCGTCGCCGATGCGCGCGGTCGCGCACGCATCGTGCGCAAGATCGTCACGGGCGCGACGGCGCGCATCGACCTCGGCCCCGGCGAGACGCGCTTCCTCTACGGCAATGCCGACGAGGGCGGATTCTTCCGCCCGCTGCATGACGCCGCGGGCCTGCGCGCGCTCGCCGAGAACCTGCCGCTGCTCAGCGCCGTCGAGCGCATGGGCCTCGTCGACCACCAGTGGGCGCTGGTACGCGCGGGGCAGGCGGGCGTCGAGAGCTTCCTCGATCTCGCGGCGGCGCTGGCCGGCGAAGAGGTTCCCGACGTCTTGCTCGCTCTGCGCGGACCGTTCGCGTTCCTCGAAGACCGACTCGCCGTCGAGGCCGGTCGCGACGTGCCCGAACACTTCCGGGACTGGATCGCCGCCCGGTTCGGACCCGCGCTCCTCGAACTCGGCTGGGACCCGAAACCCGCCGAGGCCGACGACGTGCGGCTACGACGCGCAGTGCTGATCGCGCTGCTCGGCGAGGTCGCCGACTGGCCGCCCGTGCTCGCCAGCGCGACCCAGCGCTTCGACGCCTACCTCGCGCACCGCAACGCGATCGACCCGAACCTGGCAGACACCGTCGTGACGCTGGCCGCGCGCGCCGGCGATGCGGTCCGCTTCGAGTCGATGCTCGAAGCGTTCGAACACGCCGCGACGCCGCAGGAGCGCCGCCGCTTCCTCTTTGGCCTCGCCGAGTTCCGCGCGCCGAAGCTGGTCGATCGCGCGCTCGCGCTCTGCCTCACCGATCGCGTTCCCACCCAGGACGTCGCGTTCGTGGTGGTGCGTCTGCTCGCCAACCGCGAAGCCCGCTTGCGGACGTGGGCGTACGTGAAGAAGCGCTGGGCGCGCCTGCGGCGGCGGATGCCGCCGATGCTCGCCACGCGCCTCGTCGAAACGACGCCGGTGCTCGGACCGAAATGGCGCCGCGACGTCGCGGCGTTCTTCCGCGCCAACCCGCTGCCCACCGGCGGTCGCTCGCTCGATCAGGCGCTCGAGCGCTTCGACCTCGACGCGGCGTTCTGCAAAGTCGCAGCGACTCCGTTCGCGCGCTGGCTCGCGAAACAGCCCTCGACAACTTGACACCGCAATAACTTGACGCCCGGCTCCTGTTGGGGTCCTACTTCTTCGCTGCGGGCGCGGGCGCGGGCGCAGGCGCAGGAGCAGGAGCGGGAGTGGGAGTGGGAGCGGGCGGTGTCTTGGCGGGGCCGGGCACGACGATCTGCGGCTGACCGGGCTGGCCGAGATGACCCGGCGGCATCATGTGTGCTGCGGGGGCCGGCGCGGGCGGCGGCGGCGGCGGAACCGGGAGCTTCAGCCGTTCCAGCTCGGCGTCGATCGCTTTGGCGAACTCGTTGAGCGTGCGCCCCCCTGCGAGCGGGACGCCGTTGACGAAGAACGACGGCGTCCCCGTCACCGCCGCCTTCTTGCCGGCATCGAGATCCGCTTGAACCACGGCCGCGGTCCGGTGCGAGTTCAGGCACTCCTCGAACTTCGCCTTGTCGAGACCGGCCTCTTCCGCGATGGGTGCGAGATGCTCCACGCCAATCTGCGGTGCTTTCTCGAAGAGCTTCTCACCGTACTCCCAGAACTTGCCCTGCTCCGCCGCACACATCGCCGCTTCGGCGGCGGGCTTCGCCTTCGGGTGCGCTTCGAGCGGGAAGTTCTTGTAGACGAGTTTCAGTTGTGTCGGGTAGCGCTCCTGCACCTGCTTCAGGATCGGTACCGCCGCCTTGCAGAACGGGCACTCGTAGTCGCTGAACTCGACCAGCGTGATCGGCGCGTCCGCGGGTCCCTGCGCGGGGCTCGCGCCGGCGGCGATCTCGAAGCGCGGCGGCTCCAGCTCGTTCTCGTAGCCGAGCGCCGTGCGCAGGCCGCCGACGTATTCCTGCATCGCCGCCATCTGGCGCTGGCTGACGAGTTGTCGCTTCACCGCAGGCGACACCTTCTCGAAGGGCATGTTGCGGAAGCGCTCCTTGTTCTCGTCGAAGTACTTCTGGACTTCCTCATCCGAAACGGCGGAGCGCTTCTCGAGCTCTTCCTTGAGCAGAGCCTCGCGATTCTTGCCGGCTTTGGTGGCTTCCTGGTCGAGCGCCCGCTCGGAGGCCATCTGCTCGAAGGCGCGGTTGCGCAGCTCGTAGACCTTGAGGGGGTTCTTGTCGCGCGTGGACTGCCTGAAGAGTTGGTCCTTGATCCACGCGTCGACCTCGCCGACGGTGACGTTCTTGCCCGCGATGCGACCGGCCACCACCTTGTCGTCGGGTCCAACCGATGCGGTGTCGTCTGCCTTCTTCGGTTCCGAACAAGCAGCGAGCGCCAAAACCAGGACTGCGAGCGAGACGGCGGCGAAACGGAGCATGCGACGATCCTCCAGGGCGACCTCTCGGGGCGTCCCCGGAGCCGCGAAGCGCGCGATCATAGCAGCGCAATCGGGAGCGACACGCACCGCCGCGGATCAGCGCACCGCGTCGAGGTGCCAGATCCGCTGGGCGTACTCGCGAATCGCGCGGTCCGCCGAGAAGTAACCCATCCGCGCGACGTTGAGCACCGCGCGACGCGACCACGCCTCGGCGTCTCGATAGTCGCGGCCGACCTGCGCCTGCGTCGCCACATAGCTCTCGAAGTCGGCCAGCACGAAATAGCGGTCGCCGTGGTCGAGCAGGCTCTGCAGGATCGGGGCGAAAACGCCCGGCTCGCCGCCGGCGAAGCGATCGGAAGCGAGCGCGTCGAGCACGCGGCGCAGCGGCTCGCTCGCCTGCTGGCGCTCGCGCGGGTCGTAGGCGCCGCGCGCGCGCAGGTCGGCGATCTCCTCGGTGCGCAGCCCGAAGATGTAGAGGTTCTCGGGACCGACCGCGTCGCGGATCTCGATGTTGGCTCCGTCGAGGGTGCCGATCGTGAGCGCGCCGTTCATGGCGAGCTTCATGTTGCCGGTGCCCGAAGCCTCGGTGCCCGCCGTCGAGATCTGCTCCGAGAGGTCCGCTGCCGGGATCATCTGCTTCGCGAGTGTGACGCGATAGTCCGGCACGAACGCGACCTGCAACTGGCCCTCGGTGCGAGGGTCGGCGTTCACCACCGCCGCGACATTCGCGAGCAGGCGGATCACCAGCTTGGCCATGAAGTACTCGGGAGCCGCCTTGCCGGCGAACAGACACGCGCGCGGCGCTGCGAGCCGGCGGCCGTCCTCGGTGATCTGCAGGTAGAGATGGATCACGTGCAGCGCCGCCAGCAGCTGGCGCTTGTATTCGTGGATGCGCTTCACCTGGACGTCGAAGAGCGCGTCGGGATCGAGGCGCACGCCCGCGACCCGCGCGACGACCTTCGCGAGCCGCTCCTTGTTGGCGCGCTTCACGGCGCGGAACTCGGCGCGGAACTCCGCGTCGTCCGCCGCGGGTTCGAGCGCGCGCAGCGCGTCGAGGTCGCGCACCCAGCCGTCGCCGATGCGGCGCGTGACCGCCTCGGCGAGCAACGGGTTCGCGCGCAACAACCAGCGCCGCGGCGTCACCCCGTTGGTGACGTTCTGGAACTTCGCCGGCCACAGCGCCGCGAAATCGGGGACCAGCGACGTCTTCACCAGCTCCGAATGCAGCGCCGAGACGCCGTTCACCGAATGACTCCCGGTGATCGCGAGATGCGCCATGCGCACGTGTTTCTGCGGATCCTCGTCGATGATCGAGATGCGCCGCACGCGCTCGACGTCGCCCGGCCAGCGCAGCTCGACCTCGCTGAGCAGGCGCGCATTGATCGCCTCGATGATCTGGAGATGACGCGGGACGACGCGCTCCAGCAGCCAGCTCGGCCAGCTCTCGAGCGCCTCGGGCATCAGCGTGTGGTTGGTGTAGGCGAAGCACTGGTTCGCCAGCGCGAGCGCGCGGTCGAATGGCAGGCCGTTGTCGTCCACCAGCAGCCGGACGAACTCGGCGACGGCGAGCGCCGGGTGCGTGTCGTTCAGATGGATCGCCACCTTGTCGGGCAGCGCGTCCCAGCTGTCGTGGATCTCGCGGTACTGGGAGAAGATGTCGCGCAGCGCGCAGGCGACGAAGAAGTATTCCTGCAACAGCCGCAGCTCACGGCCCTGCTCGTTCGAGTCCGAGGGGTAGAGCACCTTCGAGATGCGCTCGATGCCGAGTTTGCGTTCGAAAGCCCGCAGGTAGTCGCCGCGGTTGAAGATGTCGATGTCGAACTCGTCGGTCGAACGCGCCGAGTAGAGCCGCAGGTGGTTCACGGTGCGACCACCGAGGCCGACGATGGGCAGATCGTGCGGTAGGCCGACGATCACGCGGAAGTCGCGCCAGTCGGCCGGCTCGCCGTCGCGCGGGCGTTGCCCCGCGTGTCCATAGACAGGTACGAGGCAGACGCGTTCGGGCCGCTCGATCAGCCACGCCGCGCCGGGTCGCTGCCAGCCCTCGGGATACTCGCGCTGATGGCCGTGCTCGATCGCCTGGCGGAACAACCCGTAGTCGTAGTTGATGCCGTAGCCGAAGCCCGGGAGGTCGAGCGCCGCAAGCGAGTCGAGGAAGCAGGCGGCGAGGCGACCGAGGCCGCCGTTGCCGAGCGCCGCGTCGGGCTCGGATTCGACCACGGCTTCCCAGTCCACGCCCAGCCGCCGGAAGGCGCGCTCCACTTCATCGAGCACACCGAGATTTTCGAGTGAGCTCTGCAGGGAGCGACCGATCAGGAACTCGACCGACAGGTAGTAGAGGCGTTTCGCATCGGCCTGCCGGACGCGATCCTGGGTCGCGAACCAGCGCTCGATCAGCATCTCGCGACAGGCGAGAGCCAGCGCGACGAAGAAGTCGCGCGGTGTGGCGTCGTTCCAGCGCTTGCCCATCAGGGAGCGGATGCTCCGCTTCACCGACGCCGCGATGGCATCGGCGTCCCAGACGGTCTGCGCGGCGACCTGCGCGGTCGCGCTCATCGATTCAGGCCCCCCACCCCGGATCCTATCGGCCGATCGGGCGCGCGAGTCTAGCGGGCGCAGCGGCCGGGAGAGCCACCCGGACCGCTAGCGAGCCCGCCGCGCGCGATTCGCGAGGGCCCCTGCGGTGGCCTGCGCGACCAGCGTGTCCGGGATCGACTCGAGCGGCACGCGCATGCGCCGCGACCAGCTCCGATGCTGCGCGACCGGCACACCCGGGACGTTCACCGGCTCCGTCTCGCCGGCGAGATCGTCGAGCGACACGCCCACCAGCGGCGCCGGCGTGCGCGAAAGAAAGCAATGGAAGGCGCCGGCCAGCGCCACCGCGTCCGGCGCGTTCTCCGCGAGCAGACAGCCCTCCTCGCGCAAACGCGCCAGCCAGGCGTCGTACTCGGCCGCGCG
>JAGSPS010000214.1 GCA_018262315.1 Deltaproteobacteria bacterium
AGTACCAGCAGGGCGAGTCCGAGGCCGCGTACGTGACGCGCATCACGAGCACGCTGCGCTCGACGCTGCGCGACTCGAACGCGCATCTCGTCAATTCCAGCACGAGCTACGACTACCTCCAGTCGGACGACACGCACGGCACCTACTACACGTCGGCGACGATCTCGAGTGGCCTCTTCGGCAGCGGCTCCGGTTCCGCCGCGCCGACCTTCAGCGGCTCGCAGATCGTCGATGGCAAGAACCCGGTGTGGAACCAGTTCGGCCACGAGCGGATGGGCCAGGGCATGTCGGTCTTCGACCCGGCCACGCCGTAGCCCTTGCAACGCGAGCAGCGCGGGATCGCCGGGCGATCCCGCGCTGGCTCTTTTTTCAGGCCAGGAAGCGGATCGCGAGCAGCGCCGGTACGCCGGCGTAATACGCGACCGTGCAGAATCCCTCTGCCGCCGCCCGGACCGATCGCGCGCGCCCGGGTGCGAGCCACGTTGCCGCGAAGCCAGCCGCTTCCCCGAACACTCGCACCGTGCATGCGAAGAGCACGAGATAGACCAGCGTCGTGCCCCAGGACTCGACCAGCGTCTCGAGATACGGGCGCAGCCCCTCCAGGTAGTACTGCCCGAGCAGGCCGCCGAAGGCGATGATCTGGTGAGCGCGGAACAACACCGCGGTCGGCGCCAGACCGAAGAGGCCGAACTTCACGAGCGGGTGGTGCCAGAGCCTGCGCGCGAAGCCGAGCTTGGCGGCGGCGTAGGCGAGGTTGGGATGCGCTGGAATCTCCACGCCCGCTGCGGCCAGCGTCGAGAGCAGCGGCGCGGGGGCGGGCTCGAGCGCCAGCGGAAACCGGTTGCCGGAGCGCAGCCGCAGCGACGCACCCGCGGCGGGCAACGGGATGCGCCAGGGCAGAACGGCCGCGAGCGAAGCGATCGGCACGCCGACTCGTTGGCCCTCGCGCGTGACGCGCAGCTCGCCATCCACGACCTCCAGTTGGGCCGTGAAGGCGAGCTCCAGCAGCAGCGCGGCCAGCGCGGGCAACAGGCCGAGTGCGATCAATGCGGCGAACGTGACACGCGGCGAGAGATCCGCTCCGGCGGCCCAGGTGATCGTCACGCTGGCCGGCGCGACGCGACTCGTCGCAACCAGCAGCGCTGCGCCGGCACGACCCCATGGCGGCCATGCGCGCACACGCCACACCGCGCCGTCCCCGGGATCTTTCGTGCCTGAACAACTTCTCGTCATGGGCGATATGATCCGAACGTGACCCGGGGATCCCGCGAGCGGAGTGACGGCGTAAACGACGGCGTGAAGATCGTTGCGACGCCGGGCGTTCGCAAGAGCGTATGGCTGGTAGCGGCCGCGATCGCGCTCGTCGCGCTCGCGGCGCTGCTCCTGGTGCGAGTCGGGGCTGAGCAGGTCGCCGCCGACGTCGTCGCCTCGCCCGCGAAGCCGCCAAAGAGTGCGGCGGCGATGACTGCGGCGCCGACTCGCGAGCAGGAGACGAAGCCCCTCGCGTCGCGGCACGCGCGCCGCATCGCAGCTCCAGCGGCGCAGTCGCCGCCGCCGGATGCGGCGCCCGCACAAGGTGCGCAACCCGTCGAGCCGCCGTCGCGCGAAGACGCGCCGTTCAGTTTGGGCAAGCCCGGCGAAACCAGCGGGATCAAGCTCTTCCCGGCGATGGGAACCAAGCCCACCAAGATCGGCATCGTGGTGCCCGACGACTTCGCGCTGCCCGAAGGGTACGTGCGGCACTTCCAGGCCAGCGCGGATGGCGAGCTGCTACCGGCGATCCTGCTCTTCCACCCCGACTACGAGTGGGTGGACGACGCGGGCAATCCGATTCCGTTGCCGCCCGACCGCGTCGTCCCGCCGGAACTCGCGCCTCCGGGCATGCCGATCGAGATGCTCGAGGTTCCCAGCGCGCAGCGCGAGCCGGGCGGCGCCCCCTGAGCGCGAAGGCGGTTCGCGGCTTCCCGATCGTCGCAGCACTTGTAAGTGTCGCTTTACTCGCGCTCTGCGCGCGCCTCGAGGCGCGCTTCGCTCCGCTCTGTTGGGTGGCGCTCGTGCCCTGGCTGCTGTGGCTCGCGCGCGCCGAGCGGACGCGCACGGTGCTGCTCACGAGCTGGTTCTTCGGCGTCGCCTTCACCTGCGCCGTGTTCGGCTGGTTTGCCCGCGGTATCGCGGCCTATGCGGACGCACCCGCGTGGCAGGGCTGGCTCGCGCTCGTGCTGCTCGCACCAGTGTTGCAACCCCAGTTCATCAGCCACGCGCTTGCCCGCAATTGGCTGGCGCGACGCAGTGTGGGCTGGTTGCGCGTGGCGCTCGCGAGCGCGTGCGTCTACGTCGCGACGGAGTGGGCGCTCGCGAAACTCTTCGAAGACACGCTGGGACACGGACTCTTCCCGTCGCGTCACCTGCGCCAGGCTGCGGATCTCGCGGGCGCGCCCGGACTCACGCTCGCGATCCTGCTCGGCAACGAGTGCGTATGCGCGGCGCGGCGGCGCCGCTCACTGCGTCCGCTGCTCGGTCTGGCGCTGCTTCTCACCGCGCTGTTCGCCTATGGCGAGCTGCGCGTGCGGGAAGCCGCCGCGCGTGAGGCGTCGAGTCCTGCCGTCGCGGCCGGCCTCGTGCAGGCCGACATCAGTCGCTACGGCGCCCTGCGTGCGGAACTCGGCACCTACGATGCCGTCCGCGCGATCCTCGACGCCCACTTTGCGCTTTCCAGCGAGGCGCTCGAACGCGGCCCGCTCGATCTCCTGCTCTGGCCCGAAACGGTGTATCCAACCACCTTCGGCGCACCGAAGAGCGAAGCCGGCGCGGCCTTCGACCGCGAGATCGGCGCGTTTGTCGCGGAGACCGGCGTGCCACTCGTGTTCGGCGCCTACGACGCCGAGGGCGGCCGCGAGTACAACGCCGCCGTATTTCTCGCACCCACCGGCGGCCCGCGCGTCGAGTTCGACAGCTACCGCAAGGCGCAGCTCTTCCCGCTCACCGAGCGGGTGCCGGCGCTCTTCGCATCGGAGCGCGTGCGGCGCATGCTCCCCTGGCTCGGCACCTGGCAGCCGGGGCCGGGAGCGCAGGTCGTCGACGTGGCGCTGCGCGACGGCCGCACGCTGCGCGTCGCACCACTGATCTGTTACGACGCCGTCTCGACCGGCCTGGCGCGCGAGGAAGTGCGCCGCGGCGCCGAACTCTTCGTCACGCTCTCGAACGACTCGTGGTTCGCCACGGGCGGCGGGCCGCGCCTGCACCTCGTCGTCTCCGCCTTTCGCAGCATCGAAACGCGACGCCCGCAGCTGCGCGTCACCAACACCGGGATCTCCGCGCTGATCGACGCGACCGGCGAACTCGTCGCCACGGCCGGCGTGCACGAGCGCGCGGTGCTCACCGGCCACGTGCACCCCGAGCGGGCTGCAACGACGCTCGTGCTCGCTCTTGGCGAGTGGCTCGGCCCCGTGTCGGTCGCAGCGGCAATCGCGATGATGCTGCCGCTCGCGTTGGCGCGGCGGAGCTAGCGAGGCCCGGCGTTGCGTCGCGTGCGCGAGGGGCTCTCGCCGAAGAGCTGGCGATACTCGACCGCAAAGCGCCCGAGGTTGCCGAAGCCGTAGCGCAGCGCGGCCTCGGTGACGCTTCCCAGTGCGCCGCTGCGCAGCGCGCGCCGCACCTGATGCAGCCGGCGAAGCTGAATGAATCGGATGGGGCTCATGCCGTAGAGCGACTGGAACGCGTTGCGCAGCGTTCGCTCGCTGACGCCCGCCCTGTCGCACAGATCCGCCACGTAGATCGGCGCGTCGAGCTTGTCGGCCAGCGCATCCTCGGCCCGGCGCACGACGCGCTCGTGCGAAAACTTCGGGCCGTCGGGAGCGGCGCGATCGCCCTGCGGATCGACCGCGTCGATTGCCGCCTTCAAGATCGACTCTTCGAACGCACGGCGCGTGGCGGGCGACTCGAGCACGTGCGGCGCTGCCTCGGCGATGAAGAAAGCCTGTTGCAGCGCATCGCGCAGCGTGGCGAGTGCCGCCGGCGGGGGCTCCGCGAACGCCGAGGTGGCCAGGGATTGCGCGGGTTCGACGCCGCGCAGCATCCGCGCGGCGTCGTCCAGTACGACGGACTTGCAGAAGATCGCCGTCCACACCATACCGCCGGTCGAGTGGCCGACGTGCTCGGAGCCTGGCTGGTACGACACCAGCGTTCGCTCGTTCACCTCCCGACCCCGCCAGACCGTCGTGCCCGCGCTATTCAGTTGGAGCACCAGCGCGCTGATGTCGGGCGGACCGCTCATCCGCGCCACATGCGCGACGTTCTCCGCACCGCGCATCAGCACCAGCCGGTCGAGTGACACCCGCAACACCTGTGCCTCGATCGGATTCGAACCGAGCTGCAGGTACTCGGCGTCGAGCACGCCATTCGACGCGGCGAGTTCGTCGAGGTCGCGAAACCGCATCGAGGTTGCGCGCGGCTCGGTGTCGGGAAGCGGATTGGCCAGTGAACGATCCTCGGAGACCACGACGACGGCTACCGATAGCCGGTCTTGCCGCTGGAAGCGAGGTTAGCGCCAGCTAGACTCGCGCGTCCGCGGCTCCCCTGCGAGGCGATCCGTTGTTCTCGAGCTGGAGCGAGGTGTCGTGAGCGAGGCAGATCGAAACGGCCGCACGCGGCGCGCCCTCGAGGCCGCAGCGCTCGCGGCGATCGTTTGCCTCCTTGCAGGCCCGGCGCGCGCGCAGACACCAGAAGAGTTCGACAAGCCGACCGTCTTGCACGCAGTCGACACCGCGCCCGCGAAACTCCTCCTCGGCCCCAGTTTTCGCGTCGAGGACGCCGTCCCGACCGACGGCCTCACCGCACGCTTCACGATTCTCTCGGACGTGGGCGTATTCGAGGCGTGGGGCGTCGAGACCCTCGCCCTGCGCGTCGCCGAGATCCCGGCGATCCGGCTGCTCGACGAGGCCTGCCGGTCGAACGCGTTCGCACGAGCCGCCGCCAACGCGGCAGCGCGTCCGCTCCAAGCGACCGGGAGCGGACTCGTACGTTTCTTTTCCGAAACGTCAGGCGCCGAGTCCGCGCCGGTCCCGGTGGATCGCGAGAAGGAGCTACGCGACGCCGCGCGGCGACTCGGCGTCGATCCCTACACCACGAACCCGGCGCTCGCCGTGCGGCTCGATCAGATCGCGTGGGTCGCTGCGGCCGGCCGCGTCTCGCTGAGCGCGCTGCTGCCGTCGGCGACTCCGGAAACGATCGCGGTACCGGGGACCGAGGTCGCGCACCACTGGGTCTACGACCTGCCGGCTGCTGAACTGCGGGCGAAGAACGAGCAGCGCCTGCGCAGCTTCGGCGCCGCCGACGAACAGATTCGCGCGTTGCAGACGGCGCCGGGCTTCACGCTCTCGCTGCAGACGGCGTTCGTCGAAGCGCTCGGGCGCCTCGCCGATGTGCAGGGGCGCGGCGATGTGGTCGCACTCGCCGCCACGGCCGCGACGCCCGATCAGGCGCTCTACCTGGTGAGCGCCGTCAGCATCCTCGCCGATCGCAACGAACAGGCGCCGATCGACGTGCTGCTCGCGCGCGGCACGCTGGTGGCGCGCCAGAAGGGCGGTCAGCTCGTGGCTCCGTTCCCGGCCGACTACGTGTCATGGAACGAGCGCATGGCGCGCTTCGCGCAACGCGAAGACCTCGCCGCTCCCGAGCGCGGCGTCTGGATCTCCGGCCGCACGACGTCGCGCGCGCGCGAGCGCCTCGAAGCGCTCGGCTGGGCCGTGCACGAAGGCGTGAAACCCTAGAAAGCATCTCAAAAATCCTCCCGTCGCCGGTTCACGGGCCTTCGGGCCGATCGCT
>JAGSPS010000215.1 GCA_018262315.1 Deltaproteobacteria bacterium
GACCTCGCCGGTCGCATCGCACTCGAGCGAGCGGGCGACCCGTGACGGACGAGCAAGGAGCCCTCGGGCTCTCGCTGATCAGCCTGGTCGGCGTCGTCGTGCTGGTGCTCACCAACGCCTATTTCGTGGCGACCGAGTTCGCGCTGGTCGCCGTGCGGCGCTCGCAACTCAAGCTGTGGGTCCAGGCGGGCAAGCGCGGCGCACCGGCGGCGGCGCGCGCGGTCGAGCGGCTCGACGACGCGATCGCCGCCACACAGCTCGGCATCACACTCGCGAGCCTCGGCCTCGGCTGGATCGGCGAGCCGGCGGTGACGACACTGCTCGAACCCCTGCTGGCGGCGTTGGGGATCGCCACGCCGCGCCTGATTCACTCGATTTCGGTGGGCGTTGGTTTCTCGGCGATCACCTTCCTGCACGTCGTCGTCGGCGAGCTCGCACCGAAAGCGCTGGCGCTCGATCGGCCCGGTCCCGTGGCGCTCCTCTGCGCTGGACCGCTGCTGGTCTTCGGTCGCATCTTCCGGCCCCTGCTGTTGGTGATGAACGGCGCGGGCACTGCGATCGTGCGGCTCTTCGGCGTCGATCACGAGCTGTCGAGCCACGTGATCCATTCCCCGGAAGAACTCTCGTTGCTCGTCGACGAGGCGAGTGAGGCCGGTGCGATCCGCGCCGACACGGGACGTCTGCTCGGTAACGTGTTCCGGCTGGCGCGCACCCGCGTCCGCGACGTGATGATCGCACGCGATCGCATCTTCAGTGTCGAGCGCAGCACGCCGATCGAGCGGATCCTCGAGGAGGTGCGCGAGCAGGGCTACACGCGCATCCCCGTCTGCGAGGGCGGCCTCGACCGCGTGATCGGTGTCCTCCACGCCAAGGACCTGTTCCACCTCTACGCCGAGCGCCGGCTCTTCGTGCTCGACGATCTGCTGCGCGGCATGGGCGAGATCCCGCCCGAGCTGTCGGTGCTCGAAGCGCTGCGCCGCTTTCGCCGTCGCCGCGCGCACGTCGCGGTGGTACGCAATCCGGGCGGACCCGTGCTCGGCCTGGTCACACTCGAAGACGTACTCGAGGAGATCGTGGGCGAGATCGAGGACGAACACGACATTCCGACCTCCGCGGTCGTGGAGTGAGTTCGGCGTCCCTGCCCGCCGTGACCCAGCAGGAGCGCGACGCGATTCGCGACGGCCCGCGCGACGTCGAGACGCACGCGCGGCTGCTCGCCGCGCTGCCGTTCGCAGACGCACTCGACGTCGCGCTGGCGCCGTCACCCACAGCGGGGCGCGACGCTGCGTTGGTCGTCGCGTGGAACGCCGAGCGCTGCAAGTTCCTCGACGAGAGCGCTGCGCTGCTCGCCGCGCAGGGCGCCGACGTCCTGTTGCTCTCCGAACTGGATTGGGGCATGGCGCGCTCTGCACAGCATCACTGCGCGCGCGAGCTGGCGTCGCGGTTGGGCTGCGCGTACGCGTACGGCGTCGAGTTCCTGGAACTGGAGCTCGGCAGTGATCGCGAACGCCGCGAGCGGTTCGGGCAGGCGAATCGGGTCGGCTACCACGGCAACGCGATCCTCGCGCGCGGCGCGCTGTGGCGGCCCCAGCTCGTGCGCCTCGAAACGCGTGGCGAATGGTTCGACGGTTCGCGCGGCGAAGCGCGCGTCGGCGGGCGCTGCGCGGTGCTCGCCCAGCGGCGCGCCGGCGGTCGCATGACGACCTTCGCGGCGCTGCACCTCGACAGTCACGGTTCTCCGCAGAGCCGCGCCGTCGAGCTTCACGTTCTACTCGACGCGATCGACGCCTACGACCGCGACGCGCCGGTCGTGATCGGCGGCGACCTGAACGCGTTCTCGCTCGGGCTCGCCGATCTCGCCGATCCCGCGCGCGTCGCCACTGCGCTGCGCGACGATCCGCTGCGCTGGTCGAACCCGGTGCCGCACGAGCCGCTCTTCGCGCTCGCGGCGGAGCGCGGCTACGAGTGGTCGCGCTGCAACGCGCCGGGCGAGTCGACGCTGCGGCATGCGAGCGCAGCCGGCTCGTCGCGCGGAAAGCTCAAACTCGATTGGTTCCTGTGTCGCGGCGTCGCGGCGAGCGCAGCGCGCGTCGTCCCTGCGATCGGTCCGGCGACCGGCAGGATGCTCTCCGACCACGAAGCCATTGCGTTTTCGATGGGGCGTTGATCGAAGGCGCACACTGCGGCTGCGACCGGTCTGCTACGGAGTCGCTTTCGAGAGCGCTTCGACGGCGTCCAGCGGGATGCGCGCCATGCGGATCTCCGATCGCCACAGCATCCCGACGAGCCACGGCCAGTCGCGGTCGATGCGGCTCGTGTAGTAGTCGACCCAGAGCGCGCCGTCGCGCACGACGACACCGGCGTAGGAAGTGTCCGACGAGCTGGGGAGATCCGAGAGGCGCACCAGGCGATCGGGCTCGACGCGGTAGAGGGCCGTGCGCTTGCGCGAGAGGATGCCGCCCATGCGCGTCAGGAAGCCGTTTGGATGGGGCTGGTAGCGCGCGATGGCGTAGGTCGTGCCAGCGAGCGCGAACAGGTTCGGGCCGTCGAGGCGCGTCAGCCGGCTGCGCTGCGTCGTCCATCTGGTGAAGGGCGGCGCGGCGACGGCGATCGCGGTCTGACCGTCGTAGTTGCCGAGCACCGTGTCGGAGGTGATCTCGAGTCTCGCGGTGGCGAGCAGGCGGCCGTCGGGGAGGAACTCGATGTCGGTCTCGTCGCTGCCGTCGCCCTCGTGGATCACCGAGACCTGCTGCCAGACGCGGCCGTCCGTCGAGCGCAGCAGGATCGACTTGCCATGCGCGTGCCAGTACGCCGGCACGTACCAGGTCTTGCCGCCGTCGTTCGACTTGGGTCGCCAGAAGAGCCAGCCGGCGGGTTCGACCGGCTCGAAGGGCGTCCATTGCACGGCGTCGTCGCTGGTCGCGACGACGGTGCCTTCGGGCGTCGCCATCTTTCCCGAGTTGGGAAGCGCGTAGAGGAAGAGCTTGCCGCCGATTACCGCGAACTTGGGGTCGCGGATGTCCTTGCCGCGCACTGCGAGGCGCGCGAGTTCCTCCCAGTGGCGGCCGTCGCGGGAGCGACGCACGACGAGTCGCGCATCGGGGGAGCCAAAATGATACGGGCGGGCATCGTGCACGAGCAGGAAGTCGCCGCGCCACAGGATCATGTCGGTATTCGAGTTGTGGCGCCCGTCCGCGACGACGTCCCAGTGCTCGATCTGCAGCCGTGCCTCGATCTCAGCGCGATTCGGGCGGAACCACAGGTAAGCCAGCCCCGCAGCGATCAGCGCGAAAGCAACCACGACGACGCGCACACGCACCCCCCATGGAACGGGGACCTTCCTGAAGGCAACCAAGGCAACGACGAGGAACGTCCCCACGGCAACGCGTCCCCAAGTCAACGAGGGCGACAACGTCTCCGAGGGCATAGAATCGGCGCCCTGTGACTGGATGTCACGATGAGGCGAGGAGTGGCATGACGGGGATGGGCGTTTCCTCGAGCGGGTCGATGCGCTGGTTGCCGGTCTTGGCCGGAGCGCTCTCGCTCCTGGCGACGGCTTGTGCCCATGAGCGCGCTCCCCAATCGGCTGCAGAGCCGGCGGGTGCCGACGCCGCCGCGGCCCCGTTCTTCGAGGACGACTTCGTCGAACAGCACGGTTCCGACCCGCTGGAGCCGATGAACCGGCCGATCTTCGCCGGCAATCAGGCGCTCGATCGCTTCGTCATCGATCCGGTCTCGCAAGTCTATGGAAAGGTCATTCCGGTACCCGTAAAACGCGCGGTGCGCAGCATCTTCGCGAACCTGAACGCGCCCGTGTCGCTGGTGAACCAGGTCCTGCAGCTCCGGGCGCGAACAGCCGCCCGGACCCTCGGGCGCTTCGCGCTCAACTCGACGCTCGGCTTCGGCGGCATCTTCGATCCCGCCGCGGAGCTCGGTTGGAACGAGCAGCGCGCGGACTTCGGCCAGACGCTCGGCAACTACGGCGTGGGCCCCGGCTTCTATCTGGTCCTGCCACTGCTCGGCCCGAGCACGGCGCGCGACGCGGTGGGCTCCGCCGTCGACCTGCTGCTGCGCATCGACACCTGGCTCCTGCCGCTGCCGGGCCAGCTCTTCCTGGGCGGTGGCTTCGGCATCAGCGAACGCGACACCCGGCGCGAGGAGCTGCGCGCGCTGCGCGAGGGTTCGATCGACTTCTACGCCGCGGTGCGCAGCGCCTACTTGCAGACGCGCGAGGCGCGCATCCGCGAGGCAGGGGATCCGTAGTCCCACGCCCGCGAAGCGCGTGTTCGCTACGAGGTGCTGGCGGGCGCCTGCTCCGCGATCTTCTTCTCGAGCGCTTCGAGCAGCGCATCGATGCCGCCCTTCTTGAGCAGCGCCGCGTATTCCGAACGGCGCATCGCCAGCTCGCTGATGGTGCCGTCGTAGAACACGTCGACGATGCGCGGGCCGAGTTCGGGCGTGCTGCGCAGCCGGTAGTCGAGGGGAATCGGTTCGCCGTCCCCGTCCACGACGCGCGTGCGCACGAGGATCGTGCCCTGACTGGCGCTCTCGGTGCCGATCGTCTCGAAGTGCTCGCCACTGAAATCGGCCATGCGCGCGGCGTAGTTCGCGCCGGCGAGCCGGCCGAGCGCGTCGACGAGCTTCGCACGCTGGGCGGTGTCGAGGTCCTTCCAGGTGAGGCCCACCGATTTCTCGGCGATGAAGGCAAAGTCGTAGCGCGACGCGATCGCGGGCTGGAGCCGCGCGAGACGCCCCGCGTAGCCGAGCTGCTGGGCCTGCTTCATGACGCCGAGCATCACCTCGTGCAGTCCTTCGACCACGCGCGTGGCCTGTTCGGGGTCGGGCGCCAGCGGTGCAGCCGGGTCGGCGGCTGCGCTGCCTGCCAGCAGCAACAACACCGTGGCCGCGGAGCGAAGACGTTGTGCCCGACTCGCCGGGCATCGACGCGCCGATCTTCGTTTCGACTCGCGGTCCAAGTGCCGTTCCTCGCGCACGCCCGAGATGGGGCGCCGCATTCTAACGGCCCCGGATCCGTCATTCGAGACGCGGGGGCGGTCGGCCGGCGCGCTCACTCTTCTCCCAACACGAAATCGGTCAGCGCGGCGCGGAACGCTTCGGGGTTGTCGACCATCACCGAGTGACCGGCGCGTGGGATGATGACGAGCCGGCCGTGGCGGAGCACTTCGTCCACCATGCGATCCGCGACGTCGGGAGAGAGCACGTCGCTCGCGGCGCCGCGCACGACGAGCGTGGGGCAGGGAACTCGTGCGAGCGCATCCCACATGTCGCGCGTGAGCCGTTCCTCGCGCGCGCGCATCGCTTCTGCGTCCGTGTCCGCGTCGAGGCGACCCTTGAACCACGCCGGATCGAGTTTGGGTTCGAAGCGACCGTCGTCGCGCCGGCGCAGTCCGTGGTGCGCGATCCGCGCCAGCGCCTCGCGGCTCGCCGCCGGGTAGGCGTGCGCAAGCACGTCACGGTATTCGGCTTCCGAGGCGAAGTTCGCGTTGCCGCCGCCGCTGTTCTTCTGCAGGTCGACGCGGATGCGCACGGTGCCGCGCACGTCGAGCTCGGGCGCCGAGTCGACGATCACGAGACCGGCCATGCGATCGGGATGGCGGCCGGCGAAGAGCGTCCCGATGCGACCGCCGAGGGAATGGCCGACCAGCACCAGGCGCTCGACGCCGAGCTTCGCGAGCACGGCTTCCAGGTCGGCGACGTGGTACTCGTAGTCGTAGC
Source organism: Deltaproteobacteria bacterium (assembly GCA_018262315.1). GTDB lineage: Bacteria > Myxococcota_A > UBA9160 > UBA9160 > PR03 > PR03. Next base: position 5,737 of record JAGSPS010000215.1, read on the forward strand.
GGCACTCGGGATCGCGGTCGGAGTCGCAGTGGCCGCGCACGTCGACGGCGAGCGTGCGGTAGTAGGTCGCGACCGCCGGCGCTACG
>JAGSPS010000434.1 GCA_018262315.1 Deltaproteobacteria bacterium
GACGTAGAAGGTCCAGCGCTTCGCGTAGCTTCCGAGGCCGCTGACGCCGAAGGCCCGCGCGACGCTGCCGTCGGCATCCGAGAGCAGCACCTGCTTGGCGTCGACCGACTTCGCGAATTCCGCGTTCTTCTCGGGCGGGTCGAGGCTCACCATGAAGACAGCGGCGTCGTAGGCGGCGATCGCGGCGGCGGCGTCGCGCAGGTCTTCGAGTTCCGCGGTGCAGCCGGACGTGAAGGCCTTCGGAAACCACGCCAGCACGAAGCCGCGCTTGCCGGCGAAGTCCGCGAGCCGGTAGGTCTTGCCGTCGCTGCCCGCGAGCGAAAACTCGGGAGCCTGCTGGCCGACCTCGAGCGCGTCGACGCCCGGCGCAACGAACAGCAACGCCGCCACTACCGCTACGAGTCTTGCGAGGTGTTTCATGCCCGCAGCCTAGCCAGCGATGCGCGGCTGACCAGCGCGGGTGCTACGCGACGCGCTCGAGTTGGTCGATCACCACCGCGGTCGAGTCGGTGTAGCCGCTGCCGAGCATCCGGGCGATGCGCGCCATCAGGTAGCGACGCACGAAGCGCTGGCGCACCGATTCGGCTTCGGCGGGATCCTCGACGACGCGCGCGCGACCGCGCAGTCGCGTGTTGCCGATCTTCACGATCACGTCGGGGTTCGCGCGCGCGTTGCGCAGCCATTGCGGTCCCCTGGCGTCGCCCGTCAGGAACAGCTTGCCGTCGCCGAGCGCGAACCAGATCGTCACGCTGCGCTCCTTGCCGGTCTTGCGACCGCGCACGCGGAGCTGGCAGTTCCAATGGCGATCGAGAGCGGCGAAGTCGATGTCGTTCATGGCGGGCAGTGTCCGCCACTTCGCGCGCCCCGGTCAAGCTGCGCCGCGCGCAAACCGGTAGCGCCAAAGCTCCGGCACGCGCCACGCGATGATCGCCAGCACGACGAGACAGCCGACGCCACCGCTCACCACAGCGAACGGCGCGCTGGTGGCCGCCGCGACGAAGCCCGACTCGACGGCGCCGAGCTGGTTCGAGGCGGCGATCGCGATCATGTTGACCGCCGAGACGCGGCCGCGCAGCGCGTCGGGCGTCGAGAGCTGGATCGTCGTCTGCCGCATCACGACGCTCACCTGATCCGCCATGCCCGCGATCATGTACACCGCAACCGACAGCTCGAACGCGCGCGAGAGACCGAACACGATCGTCGCGACGCCGTAGGCGGCCACCGCGGCGAGCAGCGCGCGGCCGGCCTTCACCGTCGTCGGTCGCAGCATCATCACCAGCGCGCAGCTGAAGGCGCCGAGTTCGAACGACGACGAGAGCAGCCCGTAGCCGCGCGCGCCGACGTGCAGGATGTCGGTCGCGAAGATCGGCAGCAGCGCCGTCGCGCCGCCGAAGATCACCGCGAACATGTCGAGAACATGTCGAGCGCCATGCAGCCCCAGATCATCGGGCTGCGGCGCACGAAGGCGATTCCCTCGCGCACCGCGCGCCAGCTCGGCGCGCGCCGCTCGGGGGCTTCGCGTACCGGCCGCACGAAGCCGAGCCCGAGCAGGTTGAGCGCCACCAGCACGCCGTAGGCTGCGTAGGCGGATCCGACCCCGCCGCTCGCGATCAGCATGCCGCCGATCGCGGGGCCGCTCGCGAACGCGAATGCCTGTGCGGTTGCGGAAACCGTCACCGCACGCGGGAAGAGTTCGAGCGGCACGAGGCTCGGCACCAGCGCCTGGCGTGCCGGCGAGTCGAACGCGAAGGAGACGGAGATGCAGAAGATCGCGCCGTAGAGCATCGGCAGCGACACCTCGGCGCGTTCGGTTGCGAAAAAGAGCAGGGCGCCGCACGCGATCATCGGGAGCTGCGCGAGGCGCATGATCGTGCGGCGGTCGTAGGCGTCGGCGACCACGCCACCGAGCAGCGTCAACGTCAGCGCCGGGACGAACTGCACCAGCCCGATGAGCCCGAGAAAGAACGCGGAGTTCGTGACCTCGAAGACGTGCCACGCCACCGCCGCGCGCAGCAGCGTCATCGACGTCGCCGCGCAGAAGCGGCTGGCCAGGTAGATCCAGAATGTGTGCGGAATGCGCGGCGGCTCCACGGCGCCTAGCATGGCCGACCGCAACCGGAGAACGCCACGATGGGATTCGAGATTCGCGCGGCGCGTCCGGAAGACGCCCGTTTCCTGGCCTGGGCCGTCGTCGAGTCGGGGCGCTCGCACCTGCCGCGCGGCTTCTGGGATCTGCTCGTCGCGGAGAGTGATGCGGCGCGCATCGACTTCGTCACGAGGTTGGTGCTCGCCGAACCCGCGTCGTGGTGGCACTGGACGATCTTCCACATCGCCGAGCTGGACGGCGCACCGGCGGCGACGCTGTCGGGTTTCGATCCCGCGCGGGTCCAGAGTCCGAACGAAGCCGTGCCGGCCGCGATCGCCGCGAGTGGCTGGACCGACGCGCAGACCCAGGCTGCCTTCCTGCGCGCGTCACCGATCTTCGGCTGCATGCTCGATCCGACGCCGGGTGCGTGGCTCGTCGAATCGGTGGCGACGCGACCCGCCGCGCGCGGTCACGGGCTCGCGCAGGCGCTGGTCGCCCACGTGCAGGACGAGGGTCGCCGCCGCGGTCTGCGCCAGGCGGAACTCACCCTGATGATCGGGAACACCGCCGCGCAGCGCGTCTACGAACGCGCGGGCTTCGCGATTACCGCCGAGAAGCGCGATGCCGCGTTCGAGGCCGCGCTCGGTTGTCCGGGCCTCGCGAAGATGAGCTGCCAGCTCTGACGCATTCCGCTACCCCTTGCCGCCTCGCCAACGGAGAACAGTGGATGTCGACGGTCGTGGAGACGGGACTCGGGAAGCTCGAGGGATTCGGGAGCGACGGCGTGCGCGTGTTCCGCGGCATCCCGTTTGCGAAGCCTCCGGTCGGCGAGCGCCGCTTCCGAGCGCCCGAGAAGCCCGAGCCGTGGGCGGGGTTGCGCGACGCCACGCGCTTCGGTCCGTCTGCGCACCAGCCGCCGCTGATGCTGGCGGCGTTGCCTGGCTTCGACATCGGCGAACAGAGCGAGGACTGCCTCTACCTGAACGTGTACGCGCCGGCGGGCGCGTCGCCGGCGCAGCGCAAGCCCGTGATGGTGTGGATCCATGGCGGTGCCTTCGTGATCGGCTCGGGTGCGCAGTCGATCTACGACGGCCGCAAGCTCGCGCGGCGCGGCGACGTCGTCGTCGTCACGATCAACTACCGGCTCGGTGCGCTCGGCTTCCTCGACCTCGGTCAGCCGGAACTGGCGGCGCCCAACGCCGGGCTGCTCGACCAGATCGCCGCGCTCGAATGGGTGCGCGATCACATCGAGGCGTTCGGCGGCGACGCCGGCAACGTGACGATCTTCGGCGAGTCGGCGGGCGGCATGAGCGTCGGCACGCTGCTCGGC
>JAGSPS010000216.1 GCA_018262315.1 Deltaproteobacteria bacterium
GAGGCCGACCCGCTGAAGCGCGAGAACCTGGACGACCTGATCGCCGCCGTGAAGCGCGGTGGCGCGCAACTCGGCATCGCGTTCGACGGCGACGGCGACCGCGCCATGTTCGTCGACGATGCCGGCGAGCCGATCACCGCCGACCTGATCACGGGCCTGCTCGCCGCTTCGCAGCTCCGCCGCCACGGCGGCAGGGGTCTCATTCTCTACGACCTGCGCTCGAGCCGCGCGACGGCGGAGGCGATCGTCGAGGCGGGTGGTACGCCCGAGATGTGTCGCGTTGGACATGCCTTCATCAAGGCGCAGATGCGCGAAAGCGGCGCGGTCTTCGCAGGTGAGCTGTCGGGCCACTTCTACTTCCGCTTCAGCCCCACGCTCGTGCACGACGACGGCACGGCCGCGTTCGTCGCGCTGCTCGACGTGCTCGCCGAAACGGGGAAGCCGCTCTCGGAGCTGGTGCGGCCGCTGCGACGCTATGCCGCGAGCGGCGAGATCAACCGGCGCGTCGCCGACACGCCCGGACTGCTCGCGGCTCTCGAAGCCGATCACGCCGGCAAGGCCGAGATCTCGAGGCTCGACGGGCTGCTGGTCCGCTATCCCGACTGGTGGTTCAACGTGCGCGCCTCGAACACCGAGCCGGTGGTGCGGCTGAATCTCGAGGCGGCGGACGACGCCGCGATGCGCGCGCGCCGCGACGCAGTGCTCGCGCGCATCGCGCAGTTCAGCCAGTAACCGAGCCCTTCAGCCGAGTTCCAGGTGTCTGGCCAGGAAGTTCCACATCGCCTTCAGGCCTGCGCCCGGCAGGTCGTGGTGGCCGCACTCGAACCAGGCGATCTCCTTGGGGTCGCGCGCGGAGGCGTGCAGCGCTTCGGCGGCGGCGCGCGGGATCCGCTCGTCGTGGGCCGCATTCACGAAGAGCAGCGGTCGCGGCGCGAAGGCGCCGATGCTGTCGGCCGGGTCGAAGTCGGGCGGACCGATGCCGGCGCCGCCGAGCGCGAGAGCGGCGGCGCGCGGGCGTGGATCGGTCGGGCAGAAGAGAGCGCCGAGGATCGCACCCAGGCTGAAGCCGGCATAGGCGACGCGCTGCGCATCCAGCTCGGGGAGTTCGGCGAGCGCGTCGAGCGCGCGCCCGAGATCGGCGACCGCCTGCCGGGAGAATTCGCTCCACAGCGCGATCGTGTCCGAGTCGGCGGATCGCACGGACGTCGCGGTCGCGCCGAGGAGCTGTTCGCTCAGCTTCGCGGAGGCACGCTCGCCGTGCAGCGGGAAATCAATCGACGCGACCGCAACGCCGCGCTGCACCCATGGCAATCGCGCTGCGTCGAGGTACTCCGAGTGCTTCGAACCTCCTGCACCGTGCTGCAACAGCACGAGCGGGAAGGGGCCGTCCCCGTTGGCGGGGAGCAGCAGCAGCCCCGGTACGCGATCGCCACGACTCGAATACTCGAAGCGGCGCACGCGCAGCGTCGGAGCGTGAGCGGGCGCCGCAGCGCTCGCGATCCACAATGCGATGGGTTCGGTCATGCGCGCAGTCTATCGCTGCACCCAAGCAGGGCCGAGAGCGGTACCGAGATGAAACGCGCACCCATGCAGAGCGCGCGAGCGCAGAACCCCTCGCACGCTCGGGAATCGTCTCAGCAACCTGCTAGCTGGCGAGCAATACCTTGCGGGCGCGATACAGGTGCGACTTCACCGCGTCCTCGCTCTTCGATAACAGCTGCGCGATCTCCTGGATCGAGCGGTGTTCGACGTGGTGGAGCTGGAAGAGTTCGCGCTGCTCATCGGACAGGTCGCTGGATACGGCACCCTCGAGGCGCGCCAGCCGCTCGGTGTACTCGTAGGCCTCGAGCGGGTCGGGTTCTCGCGCGACGCCGTGCGAGCCATTCTCGACTTCGTCATCCCCGAGCGGGACGAGATTGGGCATGCGCTTCTTGAAGCGACTGGCCACCGTGCGTCGTGTGAGCCCAAATACCCACGCGCCGAATGGTGCCTCACCGCGGAAGGAATCGATCGACGCGAACACGTTGACGAAGACCTCCTGCACGGTCTCCTCGGTGTCCGCGCGATTCCGTAAACGGCGCGCCACGAAGTGGAAGATGCGCGCGAAATAGCGCTCGTAGAGTTCGCCAAAAGCGTTCTGCTCGCCCGCGCGGATCCGCTCGACCAGGATCTCGTCGGCTACCGGGCAGGCTACGAGTTCAGGGCTCGCCAGCGTCGGTGCGGCCATACCGTCCATTCCCCTTTTCCCAGGTTTCGCGGCGCATCATCTTCATGATGCAACTCCACGTCGCAGGCTTCCGATTCCTCGGAACCCTGCAGGCATCCAGCCCCCCGTCGAGGTAGTGGCATCGGATGGTGCACTGGTGTCAAGAAACGTCACTCCAGGACGAGAATTGTCAGTGACGCCGAGCGAAATCGGTCCTGGGACGCCCACTAGAGGCTCGAACTCCGTCCGGATGCCCTCCGATCCGGTCCGAGCGCGCGCCGCCGAATGCGCTCGATCCCTCGGGACGGGAAGTGGCGCGTCTGAGCTGCTCGTGGCGCGTCAGTTGAGGAAGTCGGCGTCACAGAGCCCGGTGCGGAACGCCGAGGCGGGCCGTCGCTGCGCAGGCCCGGGGAGGCAGCGGGCGACCCGGGATTCGGGTTCGACGCGCTCGAGGTCGATCTCGCCGCTCGTCCCGGCGAGGTGCCACCGTGCCAGCACGATCGCAGCGCCCGCAGCTTCCCTTGCCGCGATGCGGGTGGCCCGTTCGAATTCGCGAGCGATCAGCACCAGTTGCGCGGGCGGCTCTTCGCGCACGGCGAGCGTTGGCGCCAGCTTGCGCCAATCCGGGATCCGGGCCTCGACCCAGGCGCGCTGAACGAGACCGGCTTGCAGGAGAGCTGCGTCGCCGCTGCGCTTTGCGACGAGCACCACGCACGCGCGACCATCCGGGGCAGCGGCGACCCAATCGATGACGCCGTCTTCTTCACCGAGCACGTCCTCGGCGATCAGCTCGAGCGGCGTACCGAGTTGGCCGAGGCGCGGCGCGATCGAGCGGCGCAGCGCTCGCTGCTCGTCGTTCGCTTCAGTCATCCACAGCGCCGTGGGCGTCGCCGAGCAGCATCGCCGCGACATCGGCGAGCGCGCGCGCCGACGTCGCGTGGGCGCTCGCGAGCGCGATCGGCCGCCCCGTGACGATCGACCGCGAGAGATGCACGTCATCGACGAGCAGGCCGTAGCTGACGAGCGTACAGCCGAGCCGCTGCTCGGCGGCGGCCGCCAGGCGATCGAAGCAGTCCCGAGCTTCCGCGATCGATCGCACGCCGAAGACGGTCACGCCGATGCGCGCGTCGCGCGAGTGTGTCGCGATCGCTTCGAGCGCCGTCCAGGTGTCGCGCGCCTCCGCCTCGTGCGGCCGGACCAGCAGCAGCGTCCAACGCAGCAGCGCCTCCGCGTCGGCCGCCTTGCTGAGACACGCTGCGGGGAGCGCCGCCAGGGCGAGCCCGCGATCGCGCGGCGCCGCTGCGCGCACCCATTCTTCGGCGCGACGCGCCAACTCGCCGGGCTCGTCGGCGTCGACACGAATTGCCAGCGCACCGAGCGGCCCGCGACCCGGCAGCGGCCAGGCCGGTGTCGCGCACAGCGACCGCGGCGCCAGCAGCGCGGCGCGCGCGCCCTGCCGAGCCGCTTCGACCGCCAGGTTCCAGAGCAGCGCACCGCACACCGGATCGGCGTTCGCGAACGGAACGCCGATGAGCGGAAGCACCTCGCCCCTGCGGTCCGCGGACGCCGCGACGTTGCCGGTCAGTTCCGGGGCGAAAAAGTGCAGGACGTCGCCGAGTTCGCGCGGCATTCGGTTTAACGCACCACCAACACCGAATTCGGCGGCCCGATCGAAGTGGCGACGCGTTCGGGATTGGCGGGGTCCTCGCACCACTCCCCGTCGACCACGTAACGGTATTCATAGGTGCCCGGTGCGAGTCGCAGCACCTTGCGCCACACGCACGTTTCGCCCTCCTGGTGCGTCGAGGAGAGCACGTCGCGATCGGGTACCCAGCCGTTGAAGTCACCCGCGATGCGCACGTCGGCGGCGCCCGGTTCGCGGTACTCGATCACCACCTCGCGCGGCTGCGGAGCGGCGGGCCTGGTCTCGGCCGGCACTTCCGCCTGCGCCGGGGCGTGCGCGGCCACTTCGGTCGCGAGCGCGGCGTAGTCGGCGGCCCCGTTCGACGACGGCGCCATCCGCGCGACGGGCAGGCCGCGGCGCGCCGCCTCGCGCAACTTCACGCTGTTGCGGATCACCGTGTCGAAGCAGGCGTCGCCGAAGCGGGTGCGGATCTCGGCGAGTGTTTCGCGGGCGAAGCGCGTGCGGCCGTCGTAGAGCGTCGCGAGGATGCGTACGTCCGGGGCGATGCGCAGTCGCTCGGCGAGCAGCGCGATCGTCTCGAGCAGCTTGTGGACGCCGTGCAGCGCGAAGTGACTGGTCTCGACCGGCACGATCACCTCGTTCGCCGCGCGCAGCGCGTTGAAAGTGAGCAACCCGACGTTCGGCGGGCAATCGACGAGCACGTAGTCGTACGGATCGGGCAGTGCGGCGATCGCGCGCGCCAACCGATCGGTGCGCGTTTCGGCGCGCTCCTGCGCGAGTTTCTGTTCGAGCGCCGAAAGCACGATGCCGGACGGCGCCACGTGCAATCGCTCGCCGGCCGGCACGATCACGTCGGCGAGTCGCGGGGCGCCTTCCTCCTCGGCGAGCACCTCGTAGAGATTTTCGTCGAGCGCTTCGGGATCGATGCCGAGCGCGATGCTCGCGTGCGCCTGCGGATCGAGGTCGACCACCAGCACGCGCGCACCGTCGAGCGCGAGACAGCCCGCCAGGTTCACGGCGGTGGTCGTTTTGGCGCAGCCGCCTTTCTGGTTCACGATGGCGATGATGCGCGTGACGATCGGGTCCGTGGTGGCGTCGCGGTCCATGGTGCCTCCGACTCCCGGGCCCACAGCCGCCCGGGCTGTGATGCCTGCGTTCGCCGGTGGCCGCTCCGGAGCTCTGTGCTCCGATCGGCGTCAGGAGCCCGGGCGCCCCTCCGCTTCGCGCCCCAGTCCCCGCTCGACTTCGCGTTGGAGCTGGGCGACCTCGAAGATCCACTCCTGTCCGGAGACGGCTTCGAAGGTCGACCCACCATGCAGCACCAGCACGAGGTCGCCCGTTGCGACCAGGACCAATTCGGAGAGCGGCTTCTGCACCTCGGGGAGGATCCGTTTCAGCGAGCCGATGCTATGACGGATCCGCTGGACCGAGACGCCGGCGTCGATCAGTTGCTTCGCGGCTCGTAGCGCCACGAGATCTTCGAACGTGTAGCGGTGGTGCCCGCCCTGGGTCCGAGCCGAAGGGGCGACGAGGTCCGTCTCGGCCCAGTACTGGAGCTGGCGGCGCGAGACGCCCAGGATCCGAACGACCTGCCCGGTGCGGAACAGGCGCACCGAACGCGCGGCCTGCGTCGCGACCGGCGCGGCAGCGGTTCCGGTCGAGCGCAGCGACCGATCAGAAGAAGGAGTAGGAAACGGCACGGACCAAACGCCCCCCAAACACGTCCGCAGTCGAGACCGTATCCGCGACGTCGGGGCAAAGTCAATCAGAAAGACGCCCGAATTGTGCCGTTCGAGCGTTCCCGCTCGCAAACGCGTGAGGTAGGCTGGCTAGATGAAGCCCCAACCGAGGCGGGGCGACGCGGCCACCACCGGCCGCGAGCGCATCTACATCGAACACGACTCGGTGCGGCGCCCGTTCATGCGCGGGATCCTGGT
>JAGSPS010000217.1 GCA_018262315.1 Deltaproteobacteria bacterium
CTTGCGCGCGCGGCCGACGGACTCGAGATACAGCAGGATCGCGCGCGTGCCGGGATCGGCGCCGAGCCAGTCGAGCAGATCGGCGACATCGACGTCGGCCGAGTCGCCGAGCGAGACGAAGTGCGAGAAGCCGATCTGGGAGCCGCAGGCCCAGTCGAGCGCGACGGTGCAGACGGCGCCCGACTGCGAGACGAACGCGAGATCGCCGGGCAGCGCGTCGATGTTGGCGAACGTCGCGTTGAGCCCGATGCCCGGCACGCCGAGGCCGAGGCAGTTCGGGCCGAGCACGCGCAGCCCGTGGGGCCGAGCGGTTTCGAGCATGCGCTGTTCGAGCGAGACGCCCGTGGCGTCGCGGAGCTGCGCCAGCCCGGCGGAGAGCACCACCGCGGCGCGCGTCCCGGCGGCGCCGAGTTCAGCGACGAGGCCGGGAACCGTCGCGGCCGGCGTGCAGATCACCGCGAGATCCGCCGGCGCGGGGAGACTCTTCACGTTCGGGTACGCGAGGACACCCGCGAGCGCCTGGTGCTTCGGATTCACCGGCATCACCGGGCCCGCGAAGCCCCCGCGTAGCAGATTGCGCAGGACCACCCCGCCCACCGAGTTGGGCCGATCCGAAGCTCCGACGACCGCGATGCCCCGCGGCCTCAGAAGCGCATCGAAATTCCGAACGCTCACCGCGACACCCTCACCCGATCCCACCTCCCGAGCAACCCCAAGCGAGGAGCCGGGCGTCAAGTTGTCAAGTTATTGGGCTTCCATGAGGAGAATGAGCACCCAATAACCTGACAAGGAGAAAACCTGACGCCCGGCACCGGTGGGGGGGGTGCAGGCTCGTTGCTGCAGGTGCAGTTGGGAAGCTGCACCGATGCGGGTGCGACGACTGCGAAACGCGTTCTCCGCTCATTTCATCGCGGCACGGCCCTTGCTATTCGGGTGGGGCATGTTCTGCGGCGACTCATTCGAGCCGGTCGGAAGAGGCGGGAGGGTTGCGATGAGCGCGCACCGCGAGGAACGCCAGCGACGCCGCGACCTGCGCCGCCAGCTCCGCGACGAGCTGCGCTCCTCGGGCGAAGACGTCGCGCAGTGGGCGCTCGACCAGGCGCGCGACAAGCTGCAGAAGCACAAGCGCACGCTGACGCCCGAAGAGCGCGCGCTGAAGGAAGCGCACAGGGCCGTCGCGCGGCGGCTGGGCTTCTTCGCACACGTGATCCCCTACGCGATCGTGAATCTCGGCATCCTGGTGACCGCCGGGTTCCGGCCGGCGGTCACGGTGGCCATCTTTTGGGGCATTGGCCTCGCCTGTCATGGCTTCTTCGCGCTACTCGTGCCCGACCTTCGCAAGCGCTGGACCGAAGACGAGTTGCGCCACCGCATGCCCGAAGAGGTGTCGCGCAACCGGCGCGAGCTGGAAGGTCGCCACGCGCGCAACCTCGAGCACCTCTCGGCTTCGATCGCCCATGAGATCCGCAATCCGATCACCGCCGCCAAGAGCCTGCTCCAGCAGATGGGCGAGGATCCGCACTCGCACGAGAACGTCGAGTACGCGCACGTCGCCCTCCAGGAGTTGGAGCGCGTCGAGCGCTCGATCTCTCACCTGCTCCGCTACGCGCGCGACGAAGAGCTGCGGCCGAAGGAATTGCGCCTCTCCGAGATCGTGCACTCGGGCCTCGAAACGCTGCGCGAGCGCATCGACCGCTCGGGCGTCGAGCTGCGCATCGACGTCGATGAAGCCGGCGCGCTGGTCGGCGACCCCGAGAAGCTTCGCCGCGTCGTGATCAATCTCGTCGGCAATGCGCTCGACGCCCTCAACGGCGGCCGCACCGCGTCGCCGCTCGTCGAGATCGAGGCGGGCGAGAACCTGGCCGGCACCGAAGTGTGGCTGCGCGTGCGCGACAATGGGCCGGGCATCGAGCCCGATCGCGTCGAGCAGATCTGGACGCCCTTCCACACCAGCAAGCCAAACGGCACCGGGCTCGGGCTCCCGATCACTCGCAAAGTCGTCGAATCGCACGGCGGCTCGATCGTGGTGGAGTCGCCTCCCGGCGGCGGCACCGAGTTCCGCATCGTGTTGCCCAAGGCCGGGCTCGCGAGGAACGGCGCGTGAACCCGCGCATCCTCGTCGTCGAGGACGAAGCCGCGATCCGGCTGGCGCTCTCGGGCCTGTTGCGACGCGAGGGCTACGACGTCGAGCAGGCGGAGTCGGGCGAGCCGGCGATCGCGCGGCTGCGCAGCGATGCCTTCGACCTGGTGCTCACCGATCTCGCGCTCGGCGCGGGTCCATCGGGGATGGACGTGCTGCGCGCCGCAAGGGAATTGCAGCCCGAGACGCCGGTCGTGATGATCACCGCGCACGGCTCCGAGAAGATCGCCGTCGAGGCGATGAAGGCCGGTGCCTCGGACTACGTGCCCAAGCCGTTCGACAACGACGAGATCCGACTGGTACTGCGGCGCGCGCTCGAGCGCACCCGCCTCGAGCGCGAGAACCGCATCCTGCGGGAGCGCATCGACCGCGACTGGCGCTTCGAGAACCTGATCGGTTCGGGCGCGGCGATGGCGCAGGTCTTCGAGACGGTGCGCAAGGTGGCCGAGACCGATCTCACCGTGCTGGTGCGCGGCGAGAGCGGAACCGGCAAGGAACTGGTGGCGCAGGCGCTGCACCAGCGCTCGTCGCGACGCGCGCGTCCCTTCGTTGCGGTGAACTGCGCGGCGATCAGCCGCGAGCTGGTCGAGAGCGAACTCTTCGGCCACGAGAAGGGCGCCTTCACCGGCGCGGATGCGCGCCGTGTAGGCAAGTTCGAGTCTGCTCACGGCGGCACGATCTTTCTCGACGAGATCGGCGACATGCCGCCCGCGACGCAGGCCAAGGTGCTGCGCGTGTTACAGGAGCGGAAACTCGAACGCGTCGGTGGCAATCGCCCCGTCGAGGTGGACGTGCGCGTCGTCGCCGCCACCCACCGCGACCTCGAGCGCGAAGTGCGCGCCAGCGGCTTCCGCGAGGATCTCTACTACCGGCTGAAGGTCGTCGAAGTGGAGCTGCCCGCGCTGCGCGAGCGTCCTGAAGACATCCCCGCGCTGGTGAACCACTTCCTCGAAGAACTCGCGCGCAGGCTCGGCCGCCCCAAGATGCCGCTCGCGCCTGACGCGCTCGCGCGCCTGGCGCGCCATCCGTGGCCGGGCAACGTGCGCGAGCTGCGCAACGTCGTGGAGCAGGCCGCCGTGCTCACGGCGGGCGACGCCATCCAGGAATCGGACCTGCGCCTGCCGGCGGAGGCCGCAGGCGACACACCGGTGCCTTCATCAGCCGACGCGGCGGGCGAGCAGAAGCGCACCTTCTCCGCGGCGAAACGCGAGGCCGTTGCCGACTTCGAGCGCTCGTATCTGCTCTCGGCGCTGCGCGCCAACGGCGGCAACGTGTCGCGCACCGCCGCTGCGATCGGCATGGTGCGCCAGAGCTTGCAGCAGAAGATCCGCGAGCTGGGCCTGCGGGCCGAACTCGAGTCGGAAGGCCTGCGCGACGCGGACGACGAGTAGTCGCCCACAGCGCGCCGGACGCTCGGGAGGAATGATGCACGCTTCGACTCTGTCTCTGCCGAGACGCGGTTCCCTGGGCCGCATCCGCAACCTGTTCGCGGGTTGGCTCTCGCTCTGGGTGCGCGACCGCGAGCGCGAGAATCCGCGCGCCGTCTACGAACAGGCCATCCAGGGGCGCCTCCGACGCTACGCCGAGTTGAAGGAAGCCGTCGCCGGCATCCTCTACCTGCGCAACAAGCTGGAGGCCGAGATTCGCGAGCGACGCACTGAACTGTCGCGCCTCTCCGCCGACGCGGAGCGCGCACTGCGCCGCGGTGACGAGTCGCTCGCCGTGGCGGTCGTGACACACCGGCACGAGCTGGTCGGCGAACTCGAACGCGCCGAGCAGGAACTCGAAGGCCTGCGCACCGAAGCCGACGCTGCGAAGGAGAACCTGCTTCGCTTCCGCGAGGAGATCCGCACGCTCGAACGCGAGAAGGGCCGCGCGCTCGCGGTGTGGGCCGGCGCGCGCATGCGGCGCCAGGTGCGCGCCGCCATCGAGGGCCTGTCGGTCGATGCCGACGTGCGCGCGCTCGACGGCGTTCGCGAGCACGTCGCGAAGATCGCGACCGAAGCCCATCTCGACGGCGAACTCGCCGCGGGCGGCAGTCTGCGCGTGCGACTCGCCGAGATCCGCGGCGAAGCGCGCCACGAGGCGGCGCGCCGCGAGGTCGAGGCGATGAAACTGCGGCTGCGGCCGGTGTTGCCGGACGCGACGAAGTCGGAGTGGGCGGCTCCCGCTGCATCGCAGTCCGTCGCGGCGTTCGATCCGAGCGATGCACCCGCGCCAGCGGCGGATCGGATCGTCTAGGGAAACGCGCGTGTCGGGCGCCGCCGCTCGCTGACCCACCGCGCGTGTCGATGGGGATCCTGTGCCTCCCGCTAGAATGCGCCGCCATGGCCTACATCGAGATCACCAAGCCGCGCCCGCACGTGAGCGTCGTCACCTTGAACCGTCCCGAGCGCATGAACGCGCTCTCCTTCGAAACCGTGCAGCCCCTGCATGAAGCAGTCCTCGAGGTCGGCGCCGACAACGACACCTGGGCGGTCGTGCTGACCGGCGCCGGCCGCGGCTTCTGCTCGGGTCTCGACCTCGAAGACCACGGCGTCCCGCCCAACATCGCGGGGCTGCCGATGTCGCGCATCGCGACGCGCGCGATGGCGATCTTCGCCGACCTCGTTCCCGCCATGCGCAACATCCCGCAGCCGCTGATCGGTGCGATCAACGGTCCCTCCTACGGCGGTGGTCTCTGTCTCGCGGTCGCGTGCGACATCCGTCTCGCCGCCGAGTCGGCGACCTTCTGCGGCGCAGGCATCAAGAACGGGCTCACCGGCACGGAACTCGGCATCTCGTGGATCCTGCCGCGCATGATCGGCGCCGCGCACGCTTTCGAGCTGATCCTGACCGGGCGCGAAGTGAACGCGCAGGAAGCCGAGCGCATCGGCCTGGTGTCGCGCGTGGTGCCCGGTGCGCAACTGCTCGACGCCGCTCTCGGCACGGCGGAGCAGATCTGCGCGCACAGCCCGCATGGCGTCGCGATGACCAAGCGCGTGCTCTGGTCGAACCTCGAAACCGGCAGCCTGCACGCCGCAATGGACCTCGAAGCGCGCAACCAGCTGCTGGTGCGCATGACCACCAACAACCTCGACGAAGCGATCCGCGCCCGCAAAGAAGGCCGCAAACCCAACTACGCCGACTAGCCGTTGCCTTGGGGACGTTCCTGCTGCGTTGCCTCAGTTGCCTTCAGGAACGTCCCCAACTCGACAACTGCTCGCGGAGGACTTTGCCGTTGGCGTTGCGGGGCAGGGATGCGACGAAGTGGAACGCGACCGGCACCTTGAAGCCGGCGAGGCGCGTGCGGCAGAAGTGGTGCAGCACGTCGGCGCCGATCGCCGGTTCCGCGACGACCCAGGCCGCCGGCCGCGCGCCGAACTCGGCGTCCGGCACGCCCGCGACCGCCGCCTCACACACCTGCGGATGCGACGCGAGCACCGCCTCGACCTCGGCCGGGTACACGTTCTCGCCGCCCGAGACGATCAGGTCGCTGCGCCGCGCGAGAACGTGCAGCTCGCTCGCTGCGTCGAGGAAACCGATGTCGCCGGTATGGAGCCAGCCGCCCGCGAGCGCCCGCGCGGTGTCGTCGGGACGCCGCCAGTAGCCGCGCATCACCGTTTCGCTCGCGACGAGGATCTCGCCGGGTTCGCCCGCCTCGCAG
>JAGSPS010000218.1 GCA_018262315.1 Deltaproteobacteria bacterium
GGTCGGAACGCCGGGCCTGCGACTCGAAGCGGCGTCACCCAGCTCCAGCGAAGCACCCGAGGCCCAGGCTCCCGCCGCCGCCCCCCATCCCGGCGAGTTCCGCTTCGACCCCACGCGGCTGCGCCAGGTGGGCGTGCGCAGCGAGCCTGCGCGGCGCACCGAGCTCGACGCCACCGTGCGCGCGGTCGGCCGCGTGGTGTGGGACGAGAGCGCGCTGCGCGACGTCACGATGCGCGTCGGCGGCTTCGCCGGCGACGTCGAGGCCGATTCGCTCGGCGCACCCGTGAAGCAGGGGCAGACGCTCTTCCTCTTCTACAGCCCGGACCTCTTCGCCGCGCAGCGCGAGTACCTCGAAGCGCTGCGCGCGCAGTCGGCGGCGCGCGGCACGAGCGCGCCGGAGCGCGCGACCGGACTCGCCGGCGCCGCCGAGCGGCGACTCCGGCTCTGGGGCGTCGACGCGGGCGAGATCCAGGCGATCGCGCGGCGCGGCGCGCCGCAGGAATACCTGCCGGTACGCGCACCGATCTCGGGCTACGTCGTCGAGAAGGAGATCGTCGCGGGTTCGGCGATCGAGATGGGCCAGCGCGTGTACCGCATCGCGCCGCTCGACCGGGTGTGGATCGAGGCCGAGGTCTACGAAGCGGAACTCGCGCGGGTGTCGGTCGGGATGCCGGCGGACGTCACGCTGCCCTACCTGCCCGATCAGCGCTTCGAGGCGAAGGTGGCGTATGTGTATCCGTCCCTGCAGGGCGATCGGCGCACCGCGCGCGTGCGGCTCGTGCTCGCCAATCCGACTCGCGAGCTGCGCCCCGACATGTACGCGACCGTGCTGCTGCGCCAGCCGACGGGCGCGCGTCTCACCGTGCCCGACACCGCCGTGCTGCGCGCGGGCGACGCGAACTTCGTGTTCCTCGATCTCGGCGACGGGCACCTGCGCCCGCAGCGCGTGACGACCGGCATGGAGAGCGACGGGCGCATCGAGATCGTTTCGGGCCTCGAAGCGGGCCAGCCGGTGATCGTCGCGGGCACCTTCCTGGTCGCCGGCGAGAGCCGCCTGCGCGCGGCGCTGGAGTCGTGGTGATGGCGACCGATAACACCGCTCCCGCGCGCGGTCCGATCGCGTGGATGATCGGCGCCTGCGCGCGCCATCCGGGTCTCACGCTGCTGCTCGTCGCGGCGAGTGCGGCGTGGGGCGTCTGGTCCGTCCAGCACGTGCCGCTCGACGCGATCCCCGATCTCTCCGACGTGCAGGTGATCGTCTACACCGAGTGGCCCGGTCGCTCGGCGCAGCTCATCGAAGACCAGATCACCTACCCGATCTCGTCGAAGCTGCTGGCCGCGCCGGGCGTACGCGCGGTGCGCGGGCAGTCGTTCTTCGGACTCTCGTTCGTGTACGCGATCTTCGACGACGGCACGGACCTCTACTGGGCGCGCTCGCGCGTGCTCGAGTACATGAGCGGCGTCCAGGGCCAGTTGCCGAGCGGAGTCGTTCCGGTGATCGGTCCCGACGCGACCGGTGTCGGCTGGGTCTTCGAGTACGCGCTCGTCGACCGCAGCGGAACGCTCGATCTCGCGCAGCTGCGCAGCCTGCAGGACTGGAATCTGCGCTACGCGCTGGCGTCGATTCCGGGCGTCGCCGAGGTGGCGTCTCTCGGTGGCTGGGTACGGCAGTACCAGATCCAGCTCGACCCGGCGCGCCTCGCTGCGCTCGGCATCGGGACGATGCAGGTGATCGAGGCGGTGCGCGCCTCGAACGAGGACTCAGGCGGCCGCGTCCTGGAACTGGCGAGTCATGAATACGTAGTGCGCGGGCGCGGTTACGTGAAGAGCATCGACGATCTTCGCAAGATCGTGCTGCGCGCCGGCGATGGCGCGTCGATCACCGTGGGCGACCTGGGCATCGTGACGCTCGGCCCCGACATGCGGCGCGGCATCGCCGAACTCGACGGGAAGGGCGAAGTCGTCGGCGGCATCGTGGTGATGCGCTACGGCCAGAACGCGCTCGCCGTGATCGACGCGGTGAAGCAGCGCCTCGAAGAGCTGAAAGCGGGCCTGCCCGCGGGCGTCGAGGTCGTCCCCACCTACGACCGCTCGGACCTGATCCGCAAGGCGACCTCGACGTTGCGCCGCGCGCTCCTCGAGGAGCTGACGATCGTCTCGCTGGTGATCTTCGTGTTCCTGTTGCACGCGCGCAGCGCGCTGATTCCGATCCTCACGATTCCCGTCGGCGTCGTGCTTGCGTTCGTGCCGATGCTCCAGCAGGGCCTCACCGCGAACATCATGTCGCTGGGCGGCATCGCGGTGGCGATCGGCGCGATGGTGGACGCGTCGATCATCCTGGTGGAGAACGTCCACAAGCGGCTCGAAGACTGGGAGCACGCGGGTCAACCATCTCCGCGGCGCGACGTGGTGGTCACGGCGATGCAGGAAGTCGGACCGAGTGTGTTCTTCGCGCTGTTGGTGATCACGGTCTCGTTCCTGCCGATTTTCACGCTGCACGAAACCGCCGGGAGGCTGTTCAAGCCGCTCGCATTCACGAAGACCTATGCGATGGGCTTCTCGGCTCTGCTGTCGGTGACGCTGACGCCGGCGCTCGCCGCGCTCGCGATTCGCGGCCACATCCGCGGCGAAATGCAGAACCCGGTGAGCCGCGTACTGATCCAGCTCTATTCGCCAGTCGTCCGCTGGGTGGTGCGGCATCGCGTGCCCGTGGTGATCGCGGCGGTGCTGATCACGCTCGCGACGATCCCGGCGTTCTTGTCGCTCGGCACCGAGTTCATGCCGCCGCTCAACGAGGGATCGATCCTCTACATGCCGACCGCACCGCCCGGCATGTCGATCAGCGAAGCGCAGCGCGTGCTCCAGATGCAGGACCGCGAGCTCGCGGCGTTCCCCGAGGTGGAGCGCGTGTTCGGCAAGATCGGTCGCGCCGATTCGTCCACCGACCCCGCGCCGCTCTCGATGGTCGAGACGGTGGTCACGCTGAAGCCCGAATCGGAATGGCGCCCCGGCGTTACCTACGCGTCGCTCGTGCAGGAGATGGACGCGAAGCTCCGCTACCCCGGCATGCCCAACACCTGGTGGATGCCGATCCAGACACGCAACGAGATGCTCTCGACCGGCGTGCGAAGCCAGCTCGGCATCAAAGTCTTTGGCCCCGACCTCGCCACGATCGAGCGCGCCGCGCTCGCGATCGAGCGCGCGGTCCACGACGTGCCCGGCACGCGCAGCGCCTTCGCCGAGCGGCTCACCGGCGGCTTCTATCTCGACATCGACGTGGATCGCGACGCCATCGCGCGCCAGGGACTGCGCGTGCGCGACGTCTCGGAGGTGGTCGAATCGGCGCTCGGCGGGATGAACGTCGCGCAGACGGTCGAGGGTCGCGAGCGCTATCCGATCGCGGTCCGCTACGCGCGCGACTATCGCGAGGACCTCGACGCCTTGAAGCGCATCCTCGTGATGACTCCAGCGGGCGCACAGGTTCCGCTCGACCAGCTCGCCACCATCCACTTCGCGATGGGTCCCGACATGGTGCGCAGCGAAGCGGGACAGGTCTCCGGCTTCGTGTTCGTGGACGTCGCGGAGCGCCCGATCGTCGATTACGTGCGCGACGCGCGCCGCGCCGTCGCGGAGCAGGTGCAGCTTCCGCCCGGCGTGCGACTCGAATGGGCCGGGCAGTTTCAGGCCTACGAGCGCGCGCGCGACCGGCTCTACGTCGTCGTCCCTCTCACGCTGCTGTTGGTCTCGCTCCTGCTCTACTTCAACACCGGCTCAGGCGTCGAGACCGCGATGATCCTGCTGGCCGTGCCGTTCTCGGTGGTCGGCGCGGTGTGGCTGCTCTTTGCGCTCGGCTACCACCTCTCGATCGCGGTGTGGGTCGGGATCATCGCGCTCGCCGGCCTCGATGCGGAAACCGGCGTGGTGATGCTGCTCTACCTGACGCTCGCGCACCGCGCGCATCTCGCGTCGGGGCGGATGCGCAACGTGGACGATCTCGAAGAGTCGATCGTCGAAGGCGCCGCGCGCCGCATCCGGCCGAAGGCGATGACGGTGGTCGCGATGATCGTCGGTCTGCTACCGCTGCTCTGGAGCAGTGGTACCGGCGCCGACGTGATGAAGCGCGTCGCAGCGCCGATGGTCGGCGGGCTGATCACGTCGTTCGCGCTGGAGTTGCTGGTGTATCCCGCCCTTTTTGCAATCTGGAAGCAGCGTTCGCTGCCAAGAGGAGAAGCCTCGTGACGTTCCGATCGTTCTGCGTCGTATTCGTTCTCGTCGTATCGCTCGCCGCCTGCAAGGCGAGCTCAACCCACGGCACCGGCAAGGGCACCGTCGCCGCGGTCGACCTCGCCAAGTCCGAGATCACCCTCGATCACGGCGACATCCCCGGCATCATGGGCGCGATGACGATGACCTACGCCGTACCGGACAAGAAAGTCCTCGAAGGCGTAGCGCCCGGTGCGAAGGTGGAGTTCGACCTGAAAGTGGTGAACGGCGAGCAGCGCGTCACCGCGATCCGGGTGCAGTAGCGCCCCCGCCGCCGTGCAGGTCGGACTGGTCTCGCTGGGCGACTGCCACGACGATCCCGTCGCGGGCACGAAGACGTCACCCGCGCAGCGCCATCGCGCGATCGTCGAAGAAGCCGTGCTCGCCGAGTCGCTCGGCTTCGACGCGGTGTGGCTCGGCGAGCACCATTCCTGCGACTCGGTGCTCGCCGCGCCGCCGGTCGTGCTGGCCGCGATTGCCGCGCGCACGGCGCGGATCCGGCTCGGCGCGAACGTGACGCGGCTCGCGAACCTCGATCCGGTGCGCGTCGCCGAGGACTACGCAACGGTCGACGCGATCTCGAACGGGCGCGTCGAGCTGAGCGTCGGGCGCGGGATCCTCGTAGACACCGACGAAGGGTTCGGGCAGAAGTCCCACGAGAGTCGCGAGCGCTTCCGCGAGAATCTCGAACTGCTGCGGCGGCTGTGGAGCGAGACCGGCGTCAGCTGGTCGGGACGCTTTCGCGCGCCGCTCGATCGCGTGACGGTCGAGCCGCGACCCGTGCAGGCGCCGCATCCGCCAATCTGGGTGGGCGGCGAGTCGTCGCCCGCGTCGGTCGATCTCGCGGTCGAGCTGGGTCTGCCACTGATGCTGCCGAGCGTGCTCGCGCCGCCCGCAGACTTTCTCCCGCTGGTGCAGCGCTATCGCGAGCGCTGGGCCGCGGCGGGGCGCGATCCGGCGGGCGCGCGCGTGGCCTGCTGCAATCACGTCCACGTCGCGGCCAACTCGCGGCAGGCGCGCCTCGCGCCCCAGGATCGAGAGGGCCGGGCGCTTCGCGCCGTGCGCGACTCCGAGCGGCTGCTCGCGGGCATCGTGTGCGGGAGCCCGGGGGAGGTCGTCGATCGCATCGCCGCCACCCGCGAGACACTGGGCCTCGACCTCCACCTCTCGATCTTCGACGGGTGCGGCCTCCCTCCCGCGCAGGTCGCAAGCACCGTCGAACTCTTCGCCACCCAGGTCCTCCCCCACGTCCGCTGACCCGGCGTTGACTTGGGGACGTTCCTGAAGGCAACCAAGGCACCGCGGCAGGAACGTCCCCAAATCGACGCCGGTTGCGACCGGGGGGGGCGTGGGATAGTTTGCGCGCCCCATGATGCAGGAAGATCGCGATCGAGGCGGCTTCGGCGGCGGTGGCGGTGGCTACGGCGACCGCGACCGCGGTGGCTTTGGCGGCGGCGATCGCGGTGGGTTCCGCGGTGGAGACCGCGGCGGGTTCGGCGGTGGAGACCGCGGCGGGTTCGGCGGTGGTGACCGCGGCGGGTTCGGCGGTGGCGGCTACGGCGATCGCGACGAGGGCCCCCAGCCGCGCGGCCTCAAGTTCCGGCTCCGCGCCAAGGCGCGCAAGAAGGCGCGCAAGCTCAAGAAGAAGTCCTTCCGCGGACCGAAGGTCTCGCGGCTCACGACCGACAAGGGCCTCGTCATCGACTACAAGGATCCGCGCGTGCTGCGGATGTTCTTGAGCGAGACGGGGAAGGTCCTCCCCCGCCGCATCTCGGGCAACACCGCCCGCCAGCAGCGCGAAGTGGTGGTAGCCGTGAAGCGCGCGCGGCATCTGGCGTTGCTGCCGTACGGCGAGTCGGTCTTCTAGCTCCGCATACTCTCCGTCACACTCCGAGCAGCTTCCGCACGCCTGCAACGCCGCTCGTGTAGATGCCGCGCACCATCCCCTGTGCCTGCTCCGCGCTGACACCGTCGGGATCGAAGGTCCCGTTCCAATCGACGCGACATTCGTTCGCACCGACCTCGACGATCGTGCAGACCGACAGGTAATTCTTGATCGGGATGGGGCTCTTGCCAATGATCGAGTAGGAGAACGAGCGCTTCGCCGCGTCGTAGGCTTCGCAGCGTTCCGCGATCTCCATGCCGCCTTGCAGGCTGATGTGGCGCACGGCGCCGACGCCCTCGCCTTCCACGCTGCAGCTCTGGAGCATCGCTCCACCCCATTTGGTGACGCCGCCGAACTCGCCGAGCAGCTCCCACACCCTCGCTGCGGGCGCCGCAATCGACTCACTCACTTTCACATCCGTCATGGTCGACCTCGCTTTTCGGCTTGGTAGCATGGCTCGCGATGAATGGGGCGGAAGCGCTGATCCGGAGTGCGGTGGCGTCGGGCGTCGACGTCTGCTTCGCCAATCCGGGCACCACCGAGATGCCGCTCGTCGCGGCGCTCGACCGCGTCCGGGGGGTGCGGCCGGTGCTCGCGCTCTTCGAGGGCGTGTGTACGGGCGCGGCCGACGGCTACGCGCGCCTCAGCGACCGGCCCGCGATGACGCTGCTCCACCTCGGCCCCGGCTTCGCCAACGGCATCGCCAACCTCCACAACGCGCGGCGCGCGCGCTCGCCGCTCCTGAACGTGATCGGGGACCACGCGAGCTGGCACCTCGCCGCCGACGCGCCGCTCACCAGCGACATCGTCTCACTCGCGAATCCGGTCTCGGGCTGGGTGCGTTCGGTGCGATGCGCGGAGAACATCGCGGCAGACACCGTCGCGGCGATCGAAGCGGCGCTGGCGCCGCCCGGACAGGTCGCCACGTTGATCGTGCCCGCCGATTGCCAGTGGAACGAAGCGGGCGGCGTCGCGGCGAGCGCGCGCCGCATGGCACCCGCCGCCGTCGCGAGCGACCGCATCGAGCGCGCCGCGCGCGCGCTGCGCGACGGCGACGCCGCACTCTTGCTCGGCGGTGTCGCGCTGCGCGGCGCGGGTCTGCGCGCCGCCGCGCGCGTGCGCGCCGCGTCGAGCGCGCGGCTGCTACACGACGTCTTCGTCGCGCGACTCGAGCGCGGCGCCGATCTCCCCGCGATCGAGCGGCTGCCCTACTTCCCCGAGCAGGCGATCGCGTCGCTCGGGAACCTGCGCAGCCTGATCCTCGCAGGCACACGCGAGCCGGTGTCGTTCTTCGGGTATCCGAATGTACCGAGTCGTCTCGCGCCCGAGGCCTGCGAGCGAATCGAACTGGCGGCGCCCGGCGAAGACGTCGTCGGGGCGCTCGACGCGCTCGCCGATGCGCTGGGTGCGCCGCGCGATGTTCCTGCTCTGCCGCGGGTCGAGCGGCCGCGCGTGCCGAGCGGCGCACTCGACGTCGCGACGCTCGGGCAGGCCGTCGCCGCGCTGCAACCCGAGGGCGCGATCATCGTGGACGAAGCGGCGACCTCGGGCGCCGTGTGGTTCGCGCTCGCGGGCAGCGCTCCCCGACATACCGTGCTCGGCCTCACCGGCGGCGCGATCGGACAGGGACTGCCCACGGCGGTGGGCGCCGCCATCGCGTGTCCGCAGCGCAAGGTGATCGCGCTGCAGGCCGACGGCTCGGGCATGTACACCGCGCAGGCACTCTGGACGATGGCGCGCGAGTCACTCGACGTGGTCGTCGTACTGTGCGCGAATCGCGCCTACCGGATCCTGCAGCTCGAAGTCGCGCGCGCGGGCATCGCCGAGCCAGGACCCGCGGCGCGCGCGCTCACCGAACTCTCGAATCCGACCCTCGACTGGTGTGCGCTCGCGCGCGGCATGGGCGTGCCCGCCGTGCGCGCAATCGACGCCGGCTCCTTCGTGAAGGAGTTCAGCCGGGCGCTCGCCGATCCGGGTCCGGCACTGATCGAGGCATGGCTGTAACACGAGGTGCCTCGATGTCCGCTTCGCTCGCCCATCCGCGCTTCGGCTACGACAGGGGTCTGCACGATCTCGGCAATGGCGCCTGGGCCTGGCTCCAGCCGGACGGCTCCTGGGGATGGAGCAATTCGGGCCTCGTCGCGGACGGCGACGCGACACTGCTCGTCGACACGCTCTTCGACTTGCGCCTCACGCGCGAAATGCTCGCCGCGATGCGCGCAGCGGTGCCCGCAGCCACGCGCATCGACACCCTCGTCAACACCCACTCGAACGGCGATCACAGCTACGGCAACGAACTCGTACCCGAGGCCGAGATCGTCGCCACCCGCGCGTGCGCCGAGGAGATGGCGCACGAGACGCCCGCCGTGCTCGCCGAGTTCCAGCGCCGCGCCCCGCAGCTGGGTCCGCTCGGCGCCTACGTGCTGCACTGCTTCGGCGCGTTCCAGTTCGAGGGGATCACGCCACGACTCCCGACGCGCACCTTCGAGGGACATCTCGATCTCGCCGTGGGAACCAAGCGCGTCGAGCTGATCGAGGCTGGCCCCGCGCACACGCGCGGCGATGCGATGGTCTTCGTTCCGGGCGATCGCACGATCTTCACGGGCGACATCCTCTTCATCGACGGCACGCCGATCGTGTGGGCGGGACCCGTCCAGAACTGGATCGACGCCTGCGAGCGCATCCTCGCGCTCGACGTCGAGACGATCGTGCCCGGGCACGGGCCGATCACGACGAAGCGCGGCGTCGTCGCGGTGCGCGATTACCTCGACTACATCCGCCGCGAAGCGCGCACGCGCTTCGACGCGGGCCTCTCGGCGCGCGACGCCGCCTTCGACATCGCGCTCGGCGACTACGCCTCGTGGGGCGACGCCGAGCGCATCGCCGTCAACGTCGCGACGCTCTACCGCGAGTTCGCGCGCGACCAGCGTCCCGCAACGGTCGTCGAACTCTTCGCCCTGATGGCCGAGCTCTATCGCACGAGACGCCGCTGAGCCAAGGAGAAAGGAGGAGAAAGGGGACGGTCCTCGTCGAGGACTGGCCGCGGAATTGGGGGACACACCTCCGCGAGGTCTGTCCCTCGAGTCCTCAGCCCGTCCACGAGGAGGACCGTCCCCTTTCTCCGCTTTCCCCTCACAGGCGTTCGATGAGGGTGCCGGTGCCGAGGCCGCCGCCGCAGCACATGGCGATCAG
>JAGSPS010000219.1 GCA_018262315.1 Deltaproteobacteria bacterium
TCTGTATTTCAGCTTCGCCGCGAAACCCGCCGACGCGTCCCGCTTGCGCGACACCTACGCCGCCTGCTGGCGCGCCGCGATGGAGGCGACGCTCGCCGCCGGCGGCGGGATCGCGCACCACCACGGCATCGGCCGCGTGCGGCGCCCCTGGCTCGCAGCCGAGATCGGCGCGACGGGCGTCACCGTACTGCGTGCGCTGAAGCACGCGCTCGATCCCGCCGCACTGCTCAACCCCGGCAACTTGATCCCGTAGCCTGCGCGATGGCAGAGCACGTGCTCGCGCTCGACCTCGGCACGACGGGCGTGCGCGCGCTCGTGGTGGGCGCCGACGGCGCGATTCGCGCGCGCGCCTGGCGTCCGCTCACCGCGCGCTTTCCGCATCCCGGCTGGCTCGAACAGGACCCCGCCGAGTACTGGAGGCGCAGCAACGAGACGGTGCGTGCCGCGCTCGACGCGGCGCGGCTCAGCGCGCGCGATCTGGCCGCCATCGGCGTCGTGACCCAGCGCGCGACCGCGCTCGCGTGGGACGCGGACCACGGCGTGCCGCTGGGCCCCGCGATCGGCTGGCAGGACCAGCGGACGGAAGCGCGCGTCGGAGAACTGGTCGCCCAGGGAATCCCTGTTTCGACGATGACTTCCGCCACGAAGCTCGCGTGGCTTCTGCACCACGAGCCAGCGCTCCGAGAAGCCTCCCGCACCCGTCGGCTCCGGCTCGGGACCCCCGACGTCTGGCTCACCGACCGCCTCACCGGCGGCGCCGCCTTCGCGACCGACGCGAGCCAGGCTTCCTGCACGGGTCTCTACGACTTGCGCAGCGGCGCGTGGTCCGCGCCGGCGCTCGAACTCTTCGAGATCGAGTGTGCGTGGTTGCCCGCTCTGTTCGCGACCAATGCCGTGGTCGGTGAGACCCCGCGCGCCTGGCTCGGCGCGAGCGTGCCGGTCGCCGCGCGCGCCGGCGATCAACAGGCCGCGACGTTCGCGCAGGGCGCCCTCGCGCCCGGCGCGGCGAAACTCACGGTCGGCACCTCGGCCATCCTCGAACTCCACCGCGGCGACGCGCCGCCCCGCGCCTCGCGCGGCGCCTATCCGCTCGCGCTGTGGGAACTCGAGCACGCGCGTCGCGCGTTCTGTCTCGAAGGAACCGTCGTCACCGCGGGCGCCGCGATCGAATGGCTCGTCGATCTCGGCCTGCTCGCGAGCGCCGGCGACCTCGACGCGGTCGCCGCACGCGCGCCGACGCCCGAAGGCGTGGTCTGCGTACCCGCGCTGCAAGGACTTGGC
The DNA here is from genome assembly GCA_018262315.1 of Deltaproteobacteria bacterium. Lineage (GTDB taxonomy): Bacteria > Myxococcota_A > UBA9160 > UBA9160 > PR03 > PR03. Next base: position 1,282 of record JAGSPS010000219.1, read on the forward strand.
ACCCCGTATCTCGACGGCAGCGCCCGCGCGATGCTGCTGGGCCTCTCGCGCGGCTCGCGCGTCGAACACGTGGTGCGCGCGATGCTCGAAGGGATCGCGCAGCGTTGCGCCGACGTGTGCGAGGCGCTTGCGCCCGCACCCGGGCCGCTGCGCGTCGACGGCGGACTGGCGCGCAGCGAAGCCTTCGTCGCCGCCCTCGCGGATGCGCTGGGGCGCGAGGTGTGGCGCGCCGCAGAGATCGAGACGACGGCGCTCGGCGCGGCGTATCTCGCCGGGCTCGCGGTGGGCGTATGGCGCAGCGCCGAGGAAGCGGTCGCCACGGCCGCCGCGCCCACGCGGATCGCGCCGCGCATCCCTGACGCGCAGCGCCGGGAGCGGCGCGCCGCGTGGCAGCGCGCCGTCGAGCGCGCACAGAGCGGCTAGCGAACGCGGCTACGGGTGAGGTTTCGCGCGCACGGCGCGCAGAGTCCGTGGCTCAGCGCGGGCGTCTGCGCGCTCGCCGCGGGGCGCCGGATCGGAGCACGGCACCACGCGCAGACCACGGCGATGAGCGCGCTCCGTTTTGCGCTGCGGGGCGGATGCGGGTTCGTCTGCGGCGTTCGCGGCATGCGAGGAGGGTCGGCGAATCGAGCCGATCGCTGAAGCGCGGTACCGTGACGCGCCGTGCGCGAAGCTCTTCTCGAACGCCGCATCGGTTCCGTCACCGTGCTCTTCGGCGCGCGCGGAGGCAAGTACCCGCACGGCAATTCGCTGCTCGTGCGCGGCGCCGAAGAGAGCGTCGTGATCGACCCCGGTCTCGGGCTGGTGGAAAGGAGGCAAGCGCTCCCGCGCGTCGATCGCGTCCTCAACAGCCATTGCCACGAAGACCACATCGCCGGCAACCACCTGTTCCCCGCGGCACCCTGGCACCTGCACGAAGCGGATCTCCCCGGCATCCGTTCGCTCGACGCGATGATGGCGATCTACGGCTATCCCGAGCCGGTGCACGCGGCCTTTCGTCAGGCCGTCGTCGACGAGTTCCATTTCGTCGCACGACCCGACGCGCAGGCGTTTCGCGACGGCACCGTTTTCGATCTCGGCGGCGGCGTACGCATCCGCGTCCTGCACGCGCCCGGTCATACGCGCGGTCATTCGTTCTTCTGGATCGAGCCCGAAGACGTGCTCTATCTCGCCGACGTCGATCTCTCCAGCTTCGGGCCGTATTACGGCGACGCCTGGTCGAGCCTCGCCGACTTCGAGCGCACGCTCGCCGCATTGCGTCCGCTCGCACCCCGCCACTGGGCGACCTTTCATCACATTGGCGTACTCGACGACCGCGCGGCGTTCCTGGCCCGCCTCGACCGCTTCGAGGCGGTGATCGCCGACCGGGAGCGGCGTCTCGTCGCGTACCTGCGGCCGGCGCCGCGCACGCTGGCCGAGATCGCCCGGCATCGCTTCGTCTACCGCCCCGAGGACGCGGTTCCCTTCGCCGAACCCGTCGAAACCCGCTCGATGTCGCAGCACCTCGAGCGGCTGCTGGCGGAGGGCGCGGTCCGCGAGGTCGAGCCCGGCCTCTTCCTCGCCGCCTGAGGCCGCCTCACGCCCGCAGCGCCTCGGGCCGATGAAGCCAGGGATGTTCGGCGCGACGCTCCAGGCGGCCCTGACGCTCCTGGTCGCCGCGGTGCTGGCGACCTTCGTCCAGCTCCGCGCGCGGCCCGCGCCGCTGCGCGTCCCACTGCTCGCGTTGTTGGTCGCGCTGGTCGTCTGGTCCGCCGGCGTGATCTGGCGCTTCGCCGCGACCGACGCTCGCAGCGCATTCGCGGGACTCGTACTCACATGGATCGGGGTCGCGACGGTCCCGCCGCTCTGGTTCCTGATGGCCGCCCGCTACGCGCGCGTCCGCAGCCTGGAGCGGCGTCCGGCGCTCGCCATCGCCCTCTTCGTGCCGTCGGTCCTCACGCTGGTCGCGGTCGCCACCACGCTGAAGCACCAGCTCTTCTTCCGCACCTTCATCCCCCACGGAGTGCCCGTGCGAGGGCCGCTCTTCTATGCCTACCTCGTTTTCGCCTACACGATGGTGATCGCAGGCATCGTGCTGTTCCTGGTCGCCGCCCGACACATGTGGGATGCGAGCGACCGGCGACGAGGCGTGCTCCTCGTGAGTGCAGCACTGCTTCCCACGGCCGCCAGCCTGCTCTTCATCTGCCGGCTGTGGCCGATGGCATACGACCCGACGCCGGCCATGCTCGGATGCTCGCTCGTGATTCTGACGCTCGGGGTGTTTCGCTATCAGCTCCTCGAAGCGCTCCCACTGACACGCGGCGACGTGATCGACCACCTGCGCGACGGCGTCGTGATCGCCGACGCCAGCGGCTGCGTGATCGACGCGAACCCCGGTGCGCTCGCGATTCTCGGCTGCGCGCGCTCGGCGGTGCGCGGCGCGCGCCTCGGCGAACTGCTCGCGCCACTCGGCCGGGACGCGGACTCGATCCAGTTGCTGAGCGAACGTTTCGAACAGCTCGCACCCGACGCCGCCGCCGCGCCGGTCGAGTTGTCGACACGCCAGGAGCGCCGCATCGAGATCACCGCCAGGTGTCTTCGCGCGCCCGGCGGCGACCCCCTCGGCCGCTTTGCGGTGCTCCGCGATCGCACCGACGAACGCCGTACCGAGCACCTGCTGCGCCAGAGCCAGAAGTTGGAGACGGTGGGCAGCCTCGTCGCCGGCGTGGCGCACGAGATCAACAACCCGCTCGCGTTCGTGCTGGCCAACCTCGGCCAGCTCGAAGGCATGGCCGCGCTACTGTCGAAACGCTTCCCCGCGCTGGAATCCGGCGAGGAGGACGAACTGGCGGAGATGCCGCAGCTCGTCGGCGAGTGCATCGAGGGCATCGGCCGCATCCGCCGCATCGTCGATGCGATGCAGCGCTTCTCGCGGGTGCCGAGCGACGAGTTCACGTCCGTCGACGTGAACCAGGTCGTCGAGGATTCGATCCGTCTCGCCGACCTGCACCGCAACCGCGACGTGCTCGTCCAGGCCCTGCTCGAACCCGACCTGCCGTTCGTGCAGGGTTCGGCTTCGCGCCTCGAACAGGTCTTCCTGAATCTCCTGGTGAACGCCAAGCACGCGCTGGCCGCGCAGTCCGCGGGTCGCATCGAAGTGGTGACGCGTCTGGTCGGAGACGTCGTCGAGATCAGCGTGCGCGACGACGGCCCGGGCGTGCCCGAGGCGCTGCGTCACCGCATCTTCGATCCGTTCTTCACCACCAAGGGACCCGAGCGCGGCACCGGACTCGGGCTCTCGATCGCCTTCGACATCGTGCGCGAGCACGGCGGTGTGCTGGAACTCCGCCCGACCCCCGACGGCGGCGCGTGTTTCGTCGCGCACCTCCCGCCCGAGTGCGCCGCGGATCCGCCGCCCGGAGAGGCGCACTCCTGAGCGGATCGCGCTTGTGCCATGCTGGCGCAGCCATGGACGAGTCCGACGAGTTCGTCGCGCTGCGCGTGTCGCGACGCCGGATGCAGGTGGACGAGTGGGTGCTGGTGCTCAGCGCCGAGGGCCTGCGCAGCAACGTGCGAGGCGGTCCCGCGGGCTTCGTGCTGGAGGTTGCAGCGAGCGACGCGATGGGCGCCGAGCGCGCGTTGGCCGCCTGGCAACGCGAGAACGCGAGCGCACCGCGACCCAGCGAGCCCGCGCCCCTGGACCCGGCCTCGGTCCGCCATGCGCTCGTCGTCGCGGGCTTCCTGCTCGCGCTCTTCGCCGCGACGGGACCCGCGGGCCGCTCCGACTCGGCCTTCGGGGAGCGCGCCAGTGCGGACGCCGCGCGCATTCTCGCGGGTGAAGCGTGGCGAGCAGTCACCGCGCTCACACTGCACGCCGATCTTGGCCATGTACTCGGCAACGCGATGGCCGGAGCGCTCTTCCTCGCCGCGGTGTTCCGCGCCTTCGGCTTCGGTGGCGGCGGCGCGCTCGCGCTCGCGGCGGGTGCGCTCGGCAATCTCGCCAATGCCTTCGTACAGGCGCCGTCGCATGCGACGATCGGCGCGTCGACGGCCGTGTTCGGCGCCCTCGGCCTGCTGGCCGGCCGCGCGCTCGCGCTTCGGAGCACCTCGCTGCGCGGACGACCCGCGTGGCTGCCGATCGGCGCGGCGCTCGCACTGCTCGCGATGCTCGGCACCGAAGGCCAGCGGGTCGACCTGTGGGCGCACGGGCTCGGGCTCGCGGCAGGGGTCGTGCTGGGTGCGCTGGCGTCACATCTGCCGGCACGCTGGTTCGCGTCTCACGCGTTCCAGGCGTTCGCCGGAGCGAGCGCGCTCGCCGCGCTCGCGATCGCCTGGGCCCTGGCACTGCGCGCCTAGAGGGCCAGGAGCTTGACTCGTTCTGGATCATTGCCGGTCTCGTTGCTGCGAGGCGCGCGGGCGGGGGACTCGGCCGAAACCCGCGCAGCCCTCCGGTCATCAAGCTGGCAGGCGGCCGCCACCGCTCGCTGCGAAGCTGCAAATGTTCGACCG
>JAGSPS010000220.1 GCA_018262315.1 Deltaproteobacteria bacterium
TCGAATAGCCGGCCCAGCAACTCCGGCGGCGCGTAGCGTCCCGCCACAGACGATGAGCGGCTGGCGCGCAGCGCCTGTCCGCTCCATCGTCTCTACGGTGCGACGCCTAGCTCTCGACGAAGGACTTGAGCAAACGAGAGCGACTAGGATGCCGTAGCTTACGCAACGCCTTCGCCTCGATCTGGCGGATGCGCTCGCGCGTCACGTCGAAGTCCTGCCCCACTTCTTCGAGCGTGTGGTTGACGCGCTCGCCGATGCCGAAGCGCATCTTGAGCACGCGCTCCTCGCGCGGCGCCAGCGTCGAGAGTACGCTGCGCGTCTGCTCTTCCAGATCGCCGCGGATGACGGCGTCCTGCGGGTTCACTGAACTCTTGTCCTCGATGAAGTCGCCGAGATGCGAGTCCTCCTCTTCGCCGACCGGCGTCTCGAGGCTGACCGGCTCTTTCGCGATCTTCAACACCATGCGCACCTTGTCGAGCGGCATCTCCATCTTCTCTGCCAGCTCTTCGGGCGACGGCTCGCGACCGAGCAGCTGCACGAGGTAGCGCGTGGTGCGCACCAGCTTGTTGATGGTCTCGATCATGTGTACGGGAATGCGGATGGTACGGGCCTGATCGGCGATGGCGCGTGTGATCGCCTGGCGGATCCACCAGGTTGCGTAGGTGGAGAACTTGTAGCCCCGCCGCCACTCGAACTTGTCGACCGCTTTCATCAGGCCGATGTTGCCTTCCTGGATCAGGTCCAGGAACTGCAGGCCGCGGTTCGTGTACTTCTTGGCGATCGAAACCACGAGGCGCAGGTTCGCCTCGATCATCTCGCATTTCGCCTGTTGCATGCGGGCGGTCGCTTCGGCGAGCTGATCGAGCGCCGCGTGCACCTCGTCGCGCGACATGCGCGCCTCGACCTCGCGGTGCTCGCGCTCGGACTGATTCGCATCGAGGTCGACGCGTGCCACCGCGATGCGATCGGCGTTGTTGCCGAGCCGCATCAGGGCGGTCTTGCCGAGCCGGCTGCGCCGCGTCGAAAGCACGGCCTCGGTGCGGAACTCCTCGGGCGGCATGCCGAAGGGACCGGTGATGCGGAATGCCACGGCGTCGAGGCGATCGAACTCGCAGGAGAGCTTGCGCAACCGCTCGGTGATTTCTTCGATGCGCGCCTTGGCGAAGCCCGTCTCGCGCAAGAGCGCGACGGCCGGACGCAACAGTTCGTCGATCTCGCCGCGCAAGCGCCCGCGCGCCGCTTCGCCGGTGCGCGAGTTGGCGATCGTGCCGAGCCGCTTGCCGACTTCGGCGTCGATGCGGCGAAGCTGGCCGAGCGCGCGCGCGAGCGATCGGGCGCGCTCCTCCACCGGCACCGAGTCCGGCGCAGCTTCATCCTCGTCGAGGCCGTCGAGGATGTCTTCGAGCGCGAGGTGGCCCTTGCGGTGTTCGTCGCCGAGGCGCAAGACCTCGGCCAGCCCGAAGGGTGTGGCGAGCGCGGCGCGGATCTGATCCTCGCTGCCCGCCTCGATGCGCTGCGCGATCGAAACCTCTCCCTCGCGCGTGAGCAGCGAGACCTGTCCCATCTCGCGGAGGTACACGCGCACGGGGTCATTGGTCGACCCGTTGTCCTCGTCGTCACGGACGTTGTAGCGGGCGGCGTGCGCGGGACGCGGGCGCGGACGCGAGGCGTCCACCACCTCGATGTCGTTGTCGCCGAAGAGCGTCAGCACCTCGTCGATCTGGTCGGGCGACACCATCTCGGGAAGCGCGCCGTTCACCTGGTCGAGCGTCAAGAAGCCCTTGCGGCGTCCCTCGTCGAGCAGCCGCTCGACACCGCGCAATTCGGCGGGAGAAATCGCGGCGGCCTCCTCGACCTCGGCCTCGGGCGCGCTCGCCGCGGGCGCCGGGGCTTCGGGGCGCAGCGGGGCTCTGCCGGTCTTGGCGCGGCGGCGGAACGGCAGGGATCCGTGGGGCGGGGCGCTGGAGGACATCGGGGGGTCTCCTTGGGAGCTCATCTCAGCGGTTCAAGTCGAATGCGGATCGGCAAGGCTGGGGGGCAGACCCTGCTCGGCGCGTCGTTGCTCGTGAACGGGTATGTAGTCGTTCAGGTTCGCGTCGCCCTGAGCGATGCGCTGGCGGATCTCGCGTCCATGTTCGCGGCGCAGGCGCTTGCGCAGCGATCGCTCGATGTCGCGCAGCGCCGACCCCGCGAGCGCGGGCTCGATCGGATCGCGATCCTCGACGGCCAGCGAGCGCAGTTGCTCGGCGGCGGGGGCGACGAGTCGCTCGGCGAGCGAAGCGACGTCGATCGCGCCGTCGGCGTCGGCCATCTCGACGAGCGCGGCGAGCAGTCGTCGCCACCAGGAATCGGGGAGCAGTTCCACGATCGCGCGGGCCTCGGCGCTGCGCGCCAGCGCCGGAGACTGGATCAGCAGGCGCGCCGCGTCGCGCAGCCAGCGCGCCTCGGGACCCACCGGCTCGACGGCGACGGAAAGCTCGGCACCGGCGAGCGGCGCCTCGTCGCGCGCGTGCGCGCCGCCGCTGCGCTGCGCGTGCGCGCGACGCACGAACGCCTTCACATCTTCGGGTCGCACGCCGACGGCGAGCGCCAGCTGGCGTTCGTGTTCGCCGCGTTCGACCGGATCCGCGACCAGCGCGAGCAGCGGCACCACGGCCGCGACCGCGTCGGACTTCTCCCAGGGCGTCGCGTGGGCACGCGCCGAGACGCGGCGGATCACGGCCTCGACGGCAGGCACGGCGGCGTCGACGATCGCGCGCAGCGCCTCGGCGCCGTCGCGTGCGAGCACGCTGTCGGGATCGTCGGCGGGCGGCAGCACCGCCGCGCGCACGCGCATGCCCTCGGGCAACAAGATCGCGAGGCTGCGCTCGACGGCGCGCTGGCCGGCTTCGTCGCCGTCGAAGAGCAACACCACTTCGCGTGTACGGCGGCGCAGCTGGTGCGCGTGTTCGGGCGTGAGCGCCGTCCCGCAGGTCGCGAGCGATTCGGGCATCCCGGCGCGCGCCAGCGCGATGCGATCGAAATAGCCCTCGACGATGATCGCGCGCTCGCTGCGGCGGATCGCTTCGAGCGCTTCGGGCAGACCGTAGAACGCTTCGCGCTTGCGGAAGAGCGGGCTCTCAGGCGTGTTCAGGTACTTCGGCCCCTCGTCGCCGTCGGGTTTCGGGGCCGCGCCCGGCAGTACGCGACCGCCGAAGGCGACGATGTCTCCCCGCACATCTTGAATGGGGAAGGTGACGCGACCGCGCAGGCGGTCGTAGTGACCGCCGCTCTTGCGCTCGGCGAGCAGGCCAGCGCGCTCGCCCAGCTCCGCCGGGATCTTCGCCTGGCCGAGTGCACGCGCGAGGGCGTCCCACGAGTCGGGCGCATAGCCGAGCCCGAAGCGCTGCGCGGTGGCGAGATCGATGCCGCGCTGCGCGAGGTACGCGCGCGCAACCTGCCCCGCCGCGCCCAGCAATTCGGTGCGGTAGTGGCTCTGGGCGGCGGCGGTCGCTTCGCGCAGGCGGCGCAACAGACCGGTCTCGCCGGGCTCCGACTCGGTCTCGGGGATCTCGATGCCGCACAGCGACGCCAGCGAGCGCGCCGCCTCGGGGAAGCTCAGATTCTCGTGCTTCATCAGGAACACGAAGGCGTTGCCGCCGGCGCCGCATCCGAAGCAGTGGAAGATCTGCCGCTCGGGATGGACGTGGAAGGAAGACGTCTTTTCCTGATGGAATGGGCAGAGGCCCTTGAAGCTGCGGCCGGTCTGACGGAGGGAGACGTAACGCCCGATGACGTCGACGATGTCGGTGCGATTGCGGATCGCTTCGATCGTCTCCTCGGGGATCCGGCCCACGATCACGCCTCCCGGATGGGCCGCTTCCTTCTTCTTCTTGCGGACGCTCGGCTTGTCATACGCCTCGCGACGCCGCAACTCGGTGAGGATTCCGGCCTTCTCGACCTGCTTCTTGAAGCGCCGCAGCGCTTGTTCGAAGGACTCGTTGTCCTTGATCTTGACCAGCGGCAAGTGAGGGAACCCCCAAAGACTTTCAGCGATCCTCGGGAGCCCGCCATCTGCGATGGCTGGCCCCAGAGGATGAGTGGCCCGCGGAGCTTTGCCGTGTCAACGACCGTGTCGACAAGAACGGCCCGAGAACAGATCCAGCTTCCCGTCTCCGCGTGGTTTTTCGTCCTGGAATGGCAACTCGAGAGCAACTCGAAGAGCGAGATCGTCGGCAAGAATCATCGGAAGCGTGCGGCCCGTGCGCTCGATTCGACAGAGGTTCCAGGGCGAAGGGGCACCCTAGCGAAGGCCCACTGGGCGAGCAACGAAAGCTTCAAACGGCGTGCGAAGGGATTCGCACCGCGATGCCCAACTCGCGCAGGCGCAGCTTCACCGCGCCGACCGTCGTCTGCCCGAAGTGGAAGATCGAAGCCGCCAGGGCGGCCTGTGCGTGACCGCCGGCGGGGCCGTCGTCGAGCGCCGCGGCCAGATCTTCGGCGCTGCCCCCGCCGCCCGACGCGATCACCGGGATCGACACCGCGTCTGCAACGGCGCGGACCATCGCGAGGTCGTAGCCGGAACGCGTCCCGTCCTGGTCCATGCTCGTGAGCAGGATCTCGCCGGCGCCGGCCGCTGCCATCCGTCGCGCCCAGTCGAGGGCGTCGATTCCCGTCGGCCGCCGCCCGCCGTGCGTGCACACCTCCCAGCTCATGATCTCGCCGCTCGGCTGCGCCTCGCTACGCGGGAGCGTTGCTTTGCGGGCGTCGATCGCGAAGCTGAGGGTCGCGCCGCTCGGCTGCGCCTCGCTACGCGGGAAGGTTGCTTTGCGAGCGTCGATTGCGAGCACCAGGTTCGCGCTGCCGATCTTCACGGCGCACTCGCCGACGAGATCCGGGTTCTCGACCGCCGCGGTCATGATCGACACTTTGTCGGCGCCGGCGTTCAGCAGATCGCGCACGTCCTGCAGGGTGCGCACGCCGCCGCCGACGGTGAGCGGCATGAAGACGCTCTCGGCCGTGCGCTCGACGATGTCGAAGAGGATGCGCCGGCGTTCGTGGCTCGCCGTAATGTCGAGGAAGGTGATCTCGTCGGCTTCCTGTTCGTCGTAGAGGCGCGCCACTTCGACGGGGTCGCCGGCATCGACGTGGTCGACGTACTTCACGCCCTTCACGACGCGGCCGCGATCGACGTCGAGGCACGGGATGATGCGCTTGCAGAGCATTCAGGCGCTCCTTGCGATCTCGAGGGCGCGCGCGAGATCGACGCTGCCCTCGTAGAGCGCCTTGCCGATGATGAGTCCCGCGACGCCGCGGGTCCGGGCGGCGCGGCGCACGTGCTCTTCCGAACCGACACCGCCGGACGCGATCACCGGGATCGCGACTGCGCGCGCGAGCGCGGCGGCGCCGTCGAGATCGGGCCCGCTGCCCATGCCGTCGTTCGCAATCTCGGTGTAGATCAGCGCGGCGACGCCGGCGTCCTCGAAACAGCGCGCGACTTCGACCGCGGTCGTGTCGCTGGTTTCGAGCCAGCCTTCGATGGCGACGCGCCCGCCGCGCGCGTCGATGCCGACCGCGATGCGACCGGGCCAGCGCTGCGCCGCCTCGCGCACCAGCGCCGGTTCGCGCAGCGCGGCGGTGCCGAGGATCGCGCGCTCGACGCCGAGCGCGAGCGCGGCTTCGATCGCCGCCAGAGAGCGCATGCCGCCGCCGAGCTGCACGGGCACGTCCTTCGCAGCGGCGACGATCGCGCGCACCGCGTCGCGGTTGTGCGGCGTGCCGGCCCGCGCGCCGTCGAGATCCACCGTGTGCACGCGCCGCGCCCCGATCCGCACGAAACCCTCCGCGACCGCCCCGGGATCCTCGGCGTACACCGAGACGCGTTCGTAATCACCTTGCGAAAGGCGCACGCAGCGCCCCCCGAGCACGTCGATCGCAGGAATCACTTCGAAGGACACAGCGTCACCTGACCCGTGTTGGCGCGCGGCCGTCCGGCCGCGGCGCGGAAATCATGAGCTGGCGGCGCGGAAATCATGAGTTGGATGCTATTTCGCGGCGAGCGGGACTTCCTGGACGAGCTTCAGCGCGCCCCAGTGCGCGAGTTCCTCGGAGGTCATCCAGCGCGTCCCGCCGCCGGGATACCGCGCGGCGGTGAGCGCATTCTCGCCGAGTGCCACTTGCGTGTGATCGAAGACGCCGGACCAGAGCAGCTTGCCGTCGCCCGCGCGGTACACCTTCACATCGAAACCGACGCTGGAGGGGTTCACGCTGCCCATCGCCTCGCCGTCGCGATTGCGGAAGCGGTAGACGCTGCCGGTGACCAGTGCGTCGGCGCCGAACTTTTCGCGCGCGACGGCGAGCGCGGCGCGCAGGTCGACGCCAGGTTCCGCGCTGCCGAGCGCCGACGCGACGTCCGAGGACGGAACGGTGTCGATGCCGCGCGCCCCGAAGCCTTCGGCCACGTAGCTCGCGACCAATGCCGTCGCGTCGGTGGGCAGCGTCGCGGCGCCCGCGCGCGGCATCGCGCGGAACGGCGCGATCGCGACGCGCGACAAGGCGAGCGCCTCGCCGCTTCCCGGTCCGGTGTCGCGCACCTGCACCAGGTTCTGCGCGCAAGCGCCGAGCGCCAGCGCGGCGACGGCGATCCCCAACCCCACGAAGCTCCGCATCATCTCCCCCCTCATCGGCACGAGGCCACCCACCTCGCGAAGGCGTCGAGCAGCCGCTTGCCGGCGGCCTGACTCTTCTCGGGATGGAACTGCACGGCGAACAGGTTCTGCCTTGCGACGGCGGCCGCGAACTCGCCGCCATAGTCGGTGACGCCCACGACCGTCGCCAGTTCTTTCGGCAGCGGGCGGTAGGAGTGCACGAAGTAGTAGTGGTCGCGCTCAGGCAGCGCCGCGAGCATCGGGTGCGCGGCTGCGGAACGCGACCACCGCACCTCGTTCCAACCGATGTGCGGCACCAGCAACCGCTTGCCGTCGCCGCCGTGATCGGGGAAACGCTCGACGCGACCGCGGAGCAGGCCGAAGCCCGGCGTCGCACCGTGCTCGTCTGCTTCGTCGTAGAGCAGTTGCAGGCCGAGGCAGAGCCCGAGATACGGGCGGCCCCCGGCGATCGCCGCCAGCACGGCGTCGTCGAGTCCCTTCGCGGCGAGGCTCGCGCGCGCGTCGCGGAACGCACCGACGCCCGGCAGCACCACGGCGTCGGCGCGGCGCAGCGCGGACGGGTCGCTCGTGACGTCGACGGCGAGTCCCGAGCGCTCGAGCGCCTTCGCGACCGAGCGCAGGTTGCCCGCGCCATAGTCGACGAGCGCCACCTGGGAAGAGGAACTCAACCTCAGAGAACTCCCTTGACCGAAGGCACGTCCGCGATGCGCGGATCCAACTCGACCGCCGCGCGCAGCGCGCGCGCGAGGCCCTTGAAGATCGCCTCGACGATGTGATGCGGGCTCTTGCCGTAACGCAGCTCGACGTGCAGATCGACGCCGGCGTTCTGCGAGAACGCGAAGAGGAAGTCCTCGACCAGCGAGACGTCGAAGTCGCGGACGCGATCGTTCGCGACCTGCACCTTGTAGACGAGGTACGCGCGATTCGAGACGTCGAGCGACACGTCCACGCGCGACTCCGCCATCGGCAACACGAAAAAGCCGTAGCGGCGGATCCCGCGGGCGTCGCCGAGCGCCTGGCGCAGCGCCTGGCCGAGCGCGATGCCGACGTCCTCGACGCTGTGGTGCCAGTCGACTTCGAGGTCGCCCCGGGCGCGCAGCCGCAGGTCGAAGGCGGCGTGCTTGGCGAACGACTCGAGCATGTGGTCGAAGAACGGAATCCCGGTCGCGACTTCGTAGAGCCCCGTGCCGTCGAGGTTCAGTTCCAGCTGGATGTCGGTCTCGCGCGTCTTGCGCGTCACCGAAGCGCGTCGCTCGTCCATCTATTCCTCCTCCTCGTCGACGCCTGCGTCGCGCGCGGCTTCACGCTCGCGGCGCGCGCGTCGGATGCGCGCCAGCCGCAGATCCACCGACGTGCCGTGCCCGGTGAGCCCCTCCAGCGCGGCGAGCCGGATCACTTCGAGTCCCAGCTCGCGCAGCTTGGGCGGTTCGAAGCGCGCGAAGGTCATGCGCTTCAGGAAGTCCTCGACGCCGAGCGGCGAGAAGAAGCGCGCGGTGCCACCGGTCGGCAACACGTGGTTCGGCCCGGCGATGTAGTCGCCCACGGCGACCGGCGTGTAGTGACCGAGGAACACCGCCCCCGCGTTGGTGATCTTCTTGAACGCGGCATCCGCGTCGTCCACCGCGAGGATCAGGTGCTCGGGCGCGTAGCGATTGGAGAGATCGAGCGCCTCGTCGAGCGTGCGCGTGACGATTGCCGCGCCGCGCTTCGCGAGCGACGCCTTCGCGATCGCCGCGCGCGGCAGGGTCTTGAGCTGCTTGGCAAGCTGCTCGTTCACCTTCACCGCGAGCGAGCGCAGCGGCGTGATCAGGATCGCCTGCGCGTCTTCGTCGTGCTCGGCTTGCGAGATCAGGTCGGCGGCGATCCACGCCGGTTGCGCGCTGCGATCCGCGACCACCACGACCTCGGTCGGCCCCGCTTCGGCGTCGATCGCGACTTCGCCGAACACCAGGCGCTTGGCCGCTGTGACCCACACGTTGCCCGGCCCGACGATCTTGTCGACGCGCGGCACCGACTCGGTGCCGTACGCGAAGGCGGCGATCGCGTGCGCGCCGCCCATCTTGAAGATGCGGTGTACGCCGGCGAGTCGCGCGGCCATCAGGATCTCGGGCGCCAGCGTGCCATCGGGACGCGGCGGCGTGGCGAGACAGATCTCGGGTACCTCGACCACCGAAGCCGGCACGGCGCTCATGATCACGGTCGAGGGATAGGCGGCCTTGCCACCCGGCGCGTAGAGACCAACGCGCGCGAGCGCCCGCACGCGCACACCCATGAAGGCGCCGCCCTCTTCCTTCATCTCCCAACTCGACGGAATGCGCTTGCGGTGGAACTCGCGCACGCGCATCGCCGCCTTGCCGAGCGCCGCGCGGTCAGCGGGATCGACCGCCTCGACGCCGCGGTCCCACTCCGCAGCCGTCACTTCCAGCGCGGACACCTTGGCGGCGTCGTACTTGCGGATCGCCGCTAGCAATTCCGCGTCGCCGCCGTCGCGCACGTTCTCGATGATCTTGCGGGCGGCCTTCTCGACGTCCTCGCGACCGACATTGCGGCGGTTCACGAGCTTGGCGAAGGCGCGCGCAAAGCCGGCGTCGCTGCTCGCGAGGATCTCGAGCGACGCCTTCGCGCTCGCGGATTTCGAGGCGGACTTCGAGGCGGACCGAGCAGCCACGCTCACCCCTCCCGTCGGATCTCGGCGCCCAGACGCCGGAGTTTGTCTTCGATGCGTTCATAGCCGCGGTCGATGTGATAGACGCGATTCACCACCGTCTCCCCCTCGGCCGCGAGTCCTGCGAGGATCA